>CAMATE010000037.1 GCA_945861075.1 Akkermansia muciniphila | reverse complement strand
TGACCTTGGCATGGTGCCGCTGGGAGGAGGCCCTTGCGACCAACTCTAAAGCAATCATGGCCCAGGCGTTGAAAGGGTTTGAAACGGCGATCGCATTGCTTCCGGTCGGTTCGTCCGACCGACTGGTGGCCCGCTACAAAGCCTCGGATGCCGCGGCCTGGTTGGGGGATGCTTCTGTGGCGCTGAAGGGCTATCTGGAGGTCGCTGAATCGGTGGCTGAGGTTCCTGCCGAGCGGGATGCCTGGATGCCGACAGCACTGGAGCAGGCCGTGGTCGCGGCCATTGCCAGCACCAACGGTCCGGCCGGTGAATCCGCCCTGCGCCGGTTGCTGGCCTTGCCTCAGGCGGCCACCCGGGCCGGTCAAAGCGTCTTGTGGCTGGGTTCGTCCTTGGCCCGTCAAGGCGGTGGAGAACTGGGGCGGGTACTGTTTCAGGACTACCTCAAGCGCTTCCCTGAAACCAGCGTCCGTCCGGAAGTGGAGTTGGAATTGGCCATGTTGGGCCTCCACGACGAGCAGTGGTCGGAGTCGGTGGCCGAATTGCGGCGGTGGTTGGCGGCTCACCCGCAGCATCCGGGCGCGGTGCGAGCTGGGTTCCATTTGGCCTATGCTCTTTCACGCTCGGGAGATCCCGCGGCGGCCATGGCTCAGTTCTCGGCGTTGGCCGCCAAGAACCCGACCGATCCCGGGACGTTGTCCGCCCAGTTGTGGCTGGCTGGACGGTTCTTTGAGCAGCAGGATTACCTTCAGGCGGGACAGGCCAGCGCAGCCATCCTGACCAACGCCACAGTGCGTGCGGCCCGGGGTGATACCTGGTATCGAGCCAAGCTGTGGGCCGCGGAGGCGGGGCGAAAACTTCAGAATTTCGACTCCTCGGCCGAACACTTCCGCGAACTGATCAACGACAAGGTGGCACCGCCCGAGGTGCAGTCGGCCGCGCTGTTTCACTACGGAGAGTTGTTGCAGTCCAAGCCTGTCGAATCCGGAGGGGATCCGTTGTCTCGGTACAGTCTGGCCTTGGAGGCCTTCACTCGGGTTCTGGAGTTTACCAACAGTCCGTACATCGCGCCGGCGCTGGGAATGATGGGCAATTGCCACTTCCAGCTCAGCTCCCTCAATCCGGCCGACTACACCCGGGCGGCCGAACTCTACCTGCGTGCTACCCAGTGGCCTGGGGCTGGGGTCGAGACCCGCTGCCGCGCTTGGCTGGGTTACGCCGCTGTGAATCGCAAGGTGTCGGAGTTGCGCAGCGGCACCGAATCTGGGGAATTCTTGGAACGGGCCATCCAAGCCGGTCTGGATGTGGCTCTCGGCAAGGCGTTGCTGCCGGGCGAAAAGGTTTCGGCCGACCTCCTCGTTGAGGCGGCGCGTGCCACCGGGGAGATCCTCGAACGTCTCGGGCGCACCGGTGAAGCGGCTGGTCTCTATGAGCATGTTGCCCGTGAGTTGCCGGCCGTGGCGGCCTCCTGGAGTCAACGCGCCCGGCGGATCCGTGAGAGTCAGTTGGAAAAGCCCCAGTAGGCGATCGGAGTCCGGCGCCATTGGGTTTGAGGCTGGAGTCGGATTCAGGACCTTGGCTGCTTCACCCCTCGGTTTTGCTTGAGCTTTGGCTGTGGGCGTTGTCTCTGGGCCCATGAACTCCCGTCGCCAGTTCCTTTCGGCCATTCCTCTGATCGCCGCCGCTCCGGCTTTGAGCAGTCGCGCCGATGATGCCGGTGGCAACGGGTTGCGTGTGATGACGTACAACCTCCGCTACGCAAGCATGAAGGGTTCGGAGGCCTGGCCCGATCGGCGGCCCGCCATGAAGTCTCTCCTAAAACAGCAAGCACCGGACCTCATGGGAACTCAGGAAGGGGTGTACCATCAAGTGCGCGACCTGGCTGCGGACCTTCCGGAATACGATTGGATTGGCACCGGTCGCGATGGAGGAAGTCGCGGCGAATTCATGGCCATCTACTACCGGCGCGAACGCTTCGAGCCCTTGGCCTATGATCACTTCTGGTTGAGTGACACGCCCGAGGTCATCGCGTCATCCACCTGGGGCAATACCAACCGGCGAATGGTGACCTCAGTCCGATTCAAGGATCGTCGCTCAGATAAAGTATTTCACCTCTGGAACACCCATCTGGACCACGCCCTTCAGCCCGCCCGTGAGAAGGCAGGCGAGTTGATCAAAACCCGGTTGGCCAAGATTCCTTCCAACGAGCCGGTGATCTTGATGGGAGACTTCAACGCCGAGGCCACCCGCAACCCGGTCTATGACACCTTGACCCAGGGCATCGGATTCACCGACTCATGGTTCGCCGCGGCCCAGCGCAAGAACGAGACGCTCAACTCCTTCAATGGCTTCGCCAAGCCGGTTTTCAACAGCGCCCGCATCGATTGGATTCTTTATCGGGGTGAGGCCGAAGTGGCCCTGGCTGAGGTGGTGGTGGATGGTAGTCCAGAAGGACGGCAGCCCAGTGACCATCACCCGGTCTTGGCTCGGATGACTTGGAAGTAAACCGGCTCTCCCGATGATGCCCGTTGTGCAGGGCGTGATCTACTGACCGGCGTTGCTCTGGGGCGGACGCAGCAGAATCCAAATGTTGGCCAAGAGGATGCAGGAACCGCCCAGAACCAGCCGCAGATGGAGGGATTCGTTCGGATAGCTCAGCCCGGTTGTGCTGGAAATCCAACCTGGCACAAACAGGCACACCACGCTGGTGAAGACCGGTTCCGTGCAATACAGCAAGCCAGCCTGGGTGGCGCTAACTTTGGGTTGCCAGTGGTTGGCCAGGGGGAAGGTCACGAGGGTGCAACCGAAGAGCAGTAGCGCGAAGAGGGAGGCGATTTCACTGGAGCTCACCGCTTTCACGATATCCTGCGGTTGGCGCGCCAAGGCGAAGGCCAGAGGCCAGGCAGTCAGTGCCATGGCGCCGAACATGACGGTGCTTGAGCGCAGAGAGTTGTTGCCGGAGAACTGCGGGCGCTCCAGCCATAAAATTTGCCCGGCGAAGAGAACGGAACCGGCCAACGTCTCCAATTCGCCCCGTCCCAAATGCAGATGGTCGAGGCTCACGCCCGCCAGCAGTGCGGCCCCCAAGCCCACCAACAGGCAGGCCCCCACGACAGTCCAACCCGGCAGACGGCGGGCCGTGAGAGTCACCCAGATCGGGATGAGCACCGCGTAGCCTTGGGTCAAAAAGGCCGAAACCGAACCTTCGGTGTAGGCCAGACCGTCCATTTGGAGGATGAGCCCCAGCGAGCCGAAGATCCCGATGCCTAATCCTTGTTTCCATTCCAGGGCAGTGGGGCGGATGGAGAGTCGGGCCCCGGAACCGTCTGCATTGCGTCTTTGCCATTGGCAACGGATCCCATTTCCAATCAGGAACAACGCCGTTGCGCACGTGAAACGGCAGGCCACCAGCAAGGTGGACAGGAACAGGCTGGAGTTCCCCGGCGCGTTGCGTTGCCCGAGTTGCTCAATGGATTTGAGCAGCGGGAAACTGAAGGCCCAGAGGGCACAAGTGCCGATCAGGACCAGAGAGGCGATGACCCGGGTGTTCATGAAAAGGAAACGCCGCCCTGCGGCGGCGTTTCATGGAATATTGTCGAAGATGATTCCGCTTACTGGGTGGAAACCGTGGTGTTGTCGGCCATCCAGCCCACGTCCAGCAGCGACTTCGGATCGCTGGCCGGGATCACGCCACCGAGCGAGATGTAATTGCCGGTCGCATTGAAGTTGACCTTGGCCTGACTGATCTTGGCGCCGAGCCAGCGGCGGATTTCGGCGTGGCCATCGGAGAAGGAAAAGCCAGCGGCTCCGTTGTGGTAGTTGGCCGGTTGGTCCACCACCTTGGAACGTCCAGCTTTGCGCGCATCGGTCATGATGTTGGCGAACGCCGCGTCATTGATGCTGTCGGGATGCTCGTCGATCAGGACCCAAGTTTGAGACGGTTGGACCACTGTTCCCAGCTTGATGTACTTGCGCCACTTGGTCTGGTTCGGGTTGTAGTCGTAATCGAGCCAGTCGCCGTTGCCCCAGACCTGACTCATCGAGTTGCTGCGGATGCGTGCCACCTTCAATTGGCCCACGCGGACCATCTGCCGATCGGCCGGGCACTTGAAGATCGCCTTGGCTCCGCCGACGTACTTGAAGAGCGGGCTGTTGGTGAGGTAGCGCTCGTTGGCGCTATCAGCGGAATAGTCGATGTTGCCTTCGATCCAGTTCGGACGGCGATCACCACCGCCCTGGGCCGACACCGTTCCGTCAGAATTGTCATCGGCATACAGGCGCCATCCGAGCATGAGTTGCTGGAGGTTGTTCATGCACAAGATGCCTGTCGCCTTGGATTTGGACTTGGCCAGAGCCGGCAGGAGCATCCCGGCGAGGATCGCGATGATTGCGATGACTACCAGCAGTTCGATCAGCGTAAAGCCGCGCCGGACGGCACGACCGGCAGAAAGTTTCAGGTTCATTTGAAGAATTAAACATTAGCGACTCGGCCGCAGCGGGTCAATTCCGGCCCCGTTACGCTTTTGAGCGCGGTGTCGCCGTTTTGAGGTGACGAACCTGGAGGCCGCTGGGCTCAGGCACTTCTGACTCCCGCATTCCTCGGCCAAAACACAGGTGGCTCGCACGGGTGTTTTTACTTTTCCGGAGAAATCCATTGCAACCGTCACGGTGTTTCCCCATTTTCCGGCCCTCGTTTGGTTCGGGGCGTAGCGTAGCCTGGTAGCGCGCTTGTTTCGGGTACAAGAGGTCGTGAGTTCGAATCTCACCGCCCCGACCATCTGTTCGTTGCTGGAAGGAGTCTTCTGGCGAATGAACCGAAAAGGTGCCAGATTGAATCAGCGATCGTAACGGATCGTGAGTTCAGTTCGGAAATCGAACGACACAATGCGCACGTGGCGAAATTGGCAGACGCGCTACCTTGAGGTGGTAGAGCCGTAAGGTGTGCAGGTTCAAGTCCTGCCGTGCGCACCACTTTCAGAAGCCCTTCCGGAGCAATTCGGAGGGGCTTTTTGTTTTTTGGGTTTTTCTGGAGACACGGTCTGGGAGAGGGCTTCCGGGCTCAGTGGCTTGGATTGTGGAATGGGCGTTGCCTGAGGCGGTGGGCACGGCACTGTTGCGGGCGTGGATTCCGAGGTTCCGTCTACTTCCAGTCGCCAGCGGTGGTTTCCGCTGTTGTACGGACTGAGTTGGACCCTGGTGGGGCTCGCTTTTGCGGGGCAACACTACCTCAAGGCGGCGACCTTCGGAGAAGGGGTCTCGTGGACGGTGGCCCTCCAAGGGGCCTTGGCCGATTGGTATGTGTTCGCCCTGTTGGCCATACCGGCCTTCAAACTGGGGCGACGTTTCAACCTCGGTGGCGATCATTGGCGTCTGCGCTTGGCGCTGCACGGGGTCGGTGGGGCTGTTTTTTCTTTGGTGTGGATTCTCGCGCGGGCTGGCGTGGGAGAGTGGTTGTTTCCGGGGCATCGTTCCGAGAAACCCCTCCATGACCTGATTCGCTATGTGCTGGTGGCCACCTTCTTTTTCAACATGCTGGTCTATTGGGTGGTGGTGACAGTGGCCCATGCGGTGGCCTATTCCGAAAGCCTGCGTGAGCGCGAGCGGCGGTTGGTGGAACTGGAGGGGCGGTTGAGTTCAGCCCGCCTCATGGCTCTGCAAATGCAGTTGAATCCGCACTTCCTCTTCAATGCCCTCAATGGCATCGGAACATTGATGTTCCGCGATGTAGATGCCGCAGACGCCATGCTGGTGCGCTTGGCTGAATTGCTGCGCCACGCTCTGGATCGATCCGGACGTCAACTGGTGTCGCTGCGCGAGGAAATGGCCTTTCTCGATCGCTACCTGACCCTCGAGCAAATGCGTTTCGGGGAACGCCTGTCGGTGTCTCGCGAAATCGCTCCAGAGGTCTTGGAGGCACAGGTGCCCAATTTGATCCTCCAACCGTTGGTCGAGAACGCGATCAAGCATGGCGTCGAGCCGCTGTTGGTTCCGGGGCGGATTGCCATCCGCGCCGTGGAGTCGTCGCCCGGGCGTTTGCGATTGGAGGTTCAGGACAACGGGAAAGGGCTCGCTCCAGACCGAAGCCCGGGCTTGGGAGTCGGCACTTCCAATACTCTGGCGCGATTGAATCAACTCTACGGATCTGGGGCGCAGTTCCGCCTGGAAGCAGTTCCTGAGGGCGGGGTTCAGGCGGTTGTCGAAATGCCGCTGTCTCGTTGATCGAACGCCAAGGAGGCTGTTTCAAAGGCTCGACAGAACCGATCCCGGTGGCAATTTGAGTGCCCATGCCCCCGATTCGATCCATCGTCGTAGACGATGAACCTCTAGCCCGGGAGCGGCTCCGTCATTGGCTGAGTCGCGAGCCAAATATTGTCTTGGTGGCTGAATGTTCCCAGGGCCCGGAGGCGGTGGAGGTGTTGCGTCGGGAGCGTCCGGATCTGGTGTTTCTGGACGTCCAGATGCCGGGGTTGACCGGGGTGCAAGTGTTGGAGGCTTTGGCAGACGCGGCCCCTCCGGCCGTGGTGTTTGTGACGGCTCATGAGCATTTTGCCGTGAACGCCTTCGAGGTGCAGGCGGTGGACTACCTTCTTAAACCGGTTTCGCGGGAACGGTTCAAGACGGCGCTGGAGCGTGTTGCGAAGCGGTTGGCAGAGTCTCGGTTGGAGTCGATCAAGCCGGAACCCAAGATTCCGGACCGCCTGGCAGTCAAACACAACGGGCGGATTGTGTTTGTGCCGGTGGCCGATATCGACTGGGTGGGCAGTGCGGACAACTACGTCGAACTGCATGTGGGTTCACAAAACTACCTGATGCGCGAGACCATGACTGCGATTTCCCAGAGGCTTCCCTCGGAGCATTTTGTTCGGGTGAGCCGCACGGCCATCGTGCAAATCGCCCGGGTGCGCCAACTGGAACCTCTTTTCCATGGAGAATACTCCATAGAGCTTCAATCCGGCGCCAAGGTCACCCTGAGCCGCAGTCATCGGGATCAGTTGCCCCGATTGGGTTTACAAGGATAGAGGGTCTTCCGGGTTGGCAGGAGGCGTCGGCTCGGGAATGATCCCGTCGGAATGGACACGGCCCACAAGATCATCAATCCCGAGGCATTCGCCGCTTGGCGCGCGGCCGAAAAGGCTTCCGGCAAGGTTTGGGTGGTGACCAATGGCTGCTTTGATCTCCTCCATGCGGGGCATGTCGCCTATTTGGAGGCCGCCCGTTCGTTGGGGGATGCGTTGCTCGTGGGACTCAATGGCGATTCCAGTGTCCGCGAACTCAAAGGCCCCACCCGTCCGCTCAATGTCGAGGGCGACCGGGCCCGCGTGCTGGCGGCGCTCGAATGCGTCTCGGCAGTGGCGACTTTTCCGGAGAAGCGTGCCGTCCGGTTTCTGGCTGCGGCCCGTCCGGACATTTACGTGAAGGGCGGCGATTACACCTTGGAGACCATCGATCAGGAAGAGCGCCAAGCCGTGGAATCGGGCGGAGGACGGATCGTCTTCATTCCCTTCCTGCCGGGCCGATCCACCACGGGATTGGTGGCAAAAATCCAAACACTTTGAACATGTCTTCCGAGACCCCTGCGGCCACGCCGCTTTCCAATGCCGAAGTCCGCAAACTCAAGGCACAAGCCCAACGTCTGGAAGCCACTGTTCGCCTCGGGCGTGGGGGTGTTTCCCCGGCGTTTCTTTCAGGGTTGGACCGTGAGTTGGCTCAACATCAATTGGTGAAAATCCGTCTCTATGACCTCAAGGATCAGCGCCACGAGATTGGTGAACAGGTGGCCCGCGAGTCGGGAAGCCATCTGGTGACTGTGATTGGGCACGTGGTGGTGTTGTACCGTCCCAAGCCCGCCGTATCGGATGCAGCGGACGCAGCCCGTTGATCCCATGACCCGCCGGCACCGCGTTCCCCGGATACTTTGGGTGGTGCTGTGCATCGGGTGGATGAGTTGCGGTTTGCAAGCCGCTGAAACCGCGCTCAATCCGGCGCCGGCGCCGGTCGTTGAGAAAACCTTGGTGGTGTTGGGCGACAGTCTTTCGGCAGGTTTTGGCGTCGATCCCGCCGAGGCGTGGCCGGCCCGCATCCAGGAGAAAATCCGCGAGGCGCGTTTGCCGTGGAAACTGGTGAATGCCGGTGTCAGTGGAGACACCTCTGCAGGGGGGCTTCGGCGTCTGGATTGGATTTTGCGGCGTCCCCTCGAAGCCCTGCTCATCGAGTTGGGAGGCAATGACGGCCTGCGAGGATTACCGCTCGCAGCCACCCGCACCAACTTGCAAGTGGTCATCGATCGCACCCGTGCCAAGTATCCCCAGGTCCGCATCGTGATCGCCGGCATGAAGATGCCCGAGAACTTGGGGGAGTCCTACACCCGTCAATTTGAAGGCCTTTATCGGGACCTCGCCGAGACGAACCGGGTGGCCCTCATCCCGTTCCTGCTCGACGGCGTGGGAGGCCGCCCGGAACTCAACCTCCCGGACCAAATCCACCCCAACGCCGAAGGCCACCGACGCGTGGCCACCAACGTCTGGCAAGTCCTCCAACCCGTCCTCCAATAGGCAAAGGGGTCGGTCCCTCATATGAATCATATGAGGGACCGACCCCTTTGTGATTTCATGGGTTTTAATGAGTAAATTCGAGCCAGCCGAAGCGGTTGGGGGTGTGGAAGCTGCCGCTCAACAATGGGTTCGAGGCGAGGAAGGCGCGGTGGGCGCGGTCGATGCGGTAGAGGTTGGCGCGCCAGCGGGTGCCGACCGTGGGAGCTGTCTCCGAGAGGGCTGAAAGTGGGATACGGACCTCGCAGGTCCAGACCTTGCGCCCGCGATCCACACGTACTTGCCATTCCATGTTGCTGCTCCAAGCGAAGTCGGACTCGGGGCGTCGCAGGCGCAGGTCCAGGGCTTCGTTGTTCGGAGCCCACTCGTATTCGGTGTAGTGATTCAGTTGCGACGGGTTGGAGGCGCAGAAGAACTCCACCACGTCCTTGTCCCAGAGCGAACCGTCCTTGGAAACCCGCTCGCCGGGGCGTGCTTTGCCGAAATCGGTGAGTTCGGTGAAGGGACATTCGTAGGCCAGGTACAGGAACCGGTCGGACCACAGCGCCCGGCAGGTGGTGCTGATTTCCGGACGAGCCCGGCCATCCACCGCCTCCTGCTCGAGGCGGAAGGGTTCAGCCTGGGACCATTCGCGCTCACGCAACCGCCCGTCGGGCTTGAAATCCCGGGTGATCCGATGAGCCCGGACCGTCGTGAAGGGCAGGGAACGCACCAGCAATCGACGCGCATTGTCGAAGTAGATTTTCCGGAGCACCTCGGGCGCCAATCCGATGGAGCTGATGGTCCAGTCGCCCTGGATCGGGGTCATGTGCGGCCAGTTGCGGTCGCGCGTCTCGAGCCACCGCCATTCCTTTGCGTAGAACGTGGTCGCGTCGTCGTCGGTGGGGTTTTCACCGTCGCCCGACGAGCCGAGGATCAACTTCCCATACACTTGGAAATCGGTGGCGAAGAGGATGCGGTCTTGGTGCCGCGTGAAAAGGCTTCGGAGAGTTTCCGGATCGTGTCGGCCTAGTTCCGGGATCCGTGCCGCCAAATCGGCGTGCATGTTGGGGCGCTCGGTGAGCTTGCGGTCCACCCAAGCCAGGTCTTCGGCGTTGTTGGCGAAATGGACGCAGACGAAGGTCGTCTTTGGATGCCGTCCGATCACCCGGTCGAGCGCGCCTAGCAAGTCCTCGCGCGACGGATATTGCTTAGGATCTCCAAACCACCAGCTCCGGTGATCCTTGAGTTCCTTCCAACGCTCATTCTGGGCGGAGTAGGGGAGCCAGAAGGCCTTGGGATCCGCGACATGGATGCTCACCGGCAAGCCCAGTTCGCCGCAGCGCTTCCAAACGCCGTCGAGACGGGGATCATCGATGCGAATCAGTTGACCCTGTTTGTCGCGCAGGAACAGACCGAGCCGCTTGTATTCTTTGAGACCGGCGGCGCCGAGGGTGTGAGCGCGGTTCACCTGCTCGATGGCCCGCGAGGCGAAGTCAGGTTCGTCCCAACCGGCGTAGTCGAGGTTGAAGTACAGAACCGCTCGCCCGGGGGCCAGGCGCTCGGTCAGGGCTTGCGTCCGCTCAAAGGCCGAACGCTCACCGGGCTTGGCCGTGACCGTGCCGCCGCTGAGGTTCACACCGACGCCGACGCCGACCCGGTCCATGATCCGCAACCAGCGGCTCACGTGCTCTTCGGTGCCATCCACATGCTGGTGCAAGTCGATGATCCGTCGTTCCTGTCGCCACTGGTCGGGGAGTGATCGCGCTCGGTCGGCGGCCTGTCCGGGAAGACCGAGCGCCAGCGCCAGCGCAGCCATGTGGGCAACGGCGGGAAATTTCATGCTCCCGACGGGACCCCAGGACGCCCGGGTTGGCCAGCGAAAGTTGAGCCCTACTTGAGCGTGCCGATGAACTCCACTAGGTCTCGCAGTTCGAAGCGCGTGAGCGCATCCCCGAAGCCCTCGGGCATGCCGCTGGGGCCGCGGCTGCGGGTGCGGATGTCCTTCTTGGCGTGGCTGACTTCGCCTTCGTCGGGTGTGAGCAAGGTCAACGAGTCAGCAGTTTCTTTTCGGACCACTCCGGCGGAAACCGCACCCGAATTGAGGGTGACCAAAGTGCTCTCGAAGCCCGTGGTGATTTGGGCGTTCGGGAACACGATGCTTTCCAGCAAATGTTCTCGGGTGGCCCGCGAAGCCAGTCCGTCGAGCTTTGGACCCGCATTGCCTCCGGAATCGTTCCCTATTTGATGGCAACGCGTGCAGGCCACGGCGGCGTGTTCATAAAAGAGGGTGCGTCCGCGCGAGGCATTCCCGCCGAACAACGCCTCGCGATAGGGTGAGAGAGCATCCTTCGGGAGTTTCCAATCCTGATAGGCGGCCAGGCGCGTTTGGACAGCCCCTGCTGAATGCTTCCGCGCGGCCTCCACGAGGTCGAGCATCACCTCATTGGCTACCTCACGCTTCATCAGGCGATCCAGCCACTCAGCCAGCAAGGCATCGGCCGCGTCGGACTTCAGATCACCCAGGGAAGCAAAGGCGGATTGCTGCTCAGCGAGGGATCCCTTTTCGAGCAAATTGGCCAACTTTCCCACAGCATCGTTGGGGTTGAGTTCGGTCGACAATTTCGAGGCGGCCAGACGCAGGGCTTCGGCGGTATCGGCGGCGGCGAAGGTGAGCAGGGGTTGCAACGCGGTCGGCGGTTGGGCCAGTCGGAATGCCGCAGTCAGCGCCGCCGCGCGCGCCTTGGCCGGTGCCTGAGTGCGACGGACGAGGGAATCCAATGCAGGGATCGAGTTCGTCAGTCGCAATCGAGTGAGGGCTTCGGCCACCGCGGTTTCAACCGATTCCAAGGCATCCTCGTTCAGCAGAGGTTTGGCCACACTGCTCAAAGCCACCACCGCGGGCATCGCTGATCGTTCCGGCAATGGCCGGTGGATGCCGATGAGGCGGTCTCGGGCGGGAGGCTTTTCCCAATTCCCCAATGCCAGCAGGGCTTCGGTGCGGATGCGTTCTGGCAGACCCGCATCCTGGGCCAGTGCGGCTAAGCGCTGGGCCGCCTGAGCCGTACCGAGGCGGAAATTGGCGTTCACGATGCGCAGTAGCATCGCTGAGGAATGATCCACCGGAGCCTCTCCCCAGGGCAGGGGTTGATCGGATCGCAAGTCGCGGATGACTCCCGCCGGCGGAGTAGGAGCGAGCAGGGTAGACATGGAGGCCAGAGAGGCGAGCCACGCCTGGAGCCGCGCCGGTTCGGCCAGCGCGGCTAAGTCGGGCAGCGCTGCGGGCAGCGGCAGATCATGGATGGCCCGCGCCGCCTCGAGCGCCAGCAACGGATCTGGGTCGCTCAGGAATCCCCGGATCGTCGCAGATTTTTGGATCCGGGCCGCCAGGAGTACCAGTTGTCGGACTTCCCGATCGGCGTCGGCGCGATGGGCTTCGATCACCCGATCCGTCAGCGCGGCAGACAATCCGTAGGCCAGCCCATGTCGGAGCACGACGTCGGTTTTTTTGAAACGGCGCACACTGCCGATGAAGGCGTCGGCATCGCTTTCAGCAAGACGAGCCCGACCGAGGGCCAAAGCGGCGGCCAAACGCACGCGGGGATTAGGTTGGGCCAACTGCTCCTTCAGCCACTCCGCAACGCCCGGTTGCCGCACGATTTCCGTGGCCGATCCCAGCGCCCGTATGGCTTGGACGCGCAGGGCTCCTTCTGCAGTTTGGGCCAGGCCGAGCAGCAAATTCCCGAGTGCCGCCGGATCCTTGCGAGCCAATTGCCCCACCGCACGAATGGCATGGATGCGAGCCCGCTTGTCGGGTGCCGCCGTCGACAAGGTCTTCAGCGCAGGCACCGATCCCGGCCCTCGGCGCACCCATTCGAATTGAGCCTCCTGACGGACTCGTTGATCCCGGTGGCCCAGCAGCCTGGCCAACTCTTCCGGGGTGCGTGTCTTCATGCCGTCGCCCAGCAATCGCTGAGTGAGGGCCACCTCGGGATCGGCGGCCACCTCGGCGAAAGTGGCCTTGTAGATCCGCCCCTTGTTGCTCTTCGGCCAGCCTTCGTGCCAATCGGCGAAGAAGATGGATCCGTCGGGCCCCAGATCGACATCGGGCACGAGCGAGTTCCAAACCAGTGGGTCGTGCGCCACGAGTTCATAAGTCGAACCAGCGGGCCGCTGTTGCAGGGTGCTGATGCCACTCTTGGCACTCGTGCCCTTGAAATACGCCAACAAGAAGCGCCCTCGCAGCGCCTTCGGAAGGCTGGTGCCTGAATCATGCACCAGTCCGCTGGGGCCGTCGCCGATGTTGGCGATGGGCGTCAGGATGGAGGCCGATTGTCCCTCGAAATGAGGCACCCATAGCCGTTCCAGGTTCCAGAGGCCTGCGTTGCCCAGCGGTGCATGTTGATGCCCCACCCGCCAGCCGGAGTCGGACCCTTCGACCACTTGCACCCAGCGCTCCCGGTCGCCCTGATCCGAATCGTTGTCACCGGTGAAGAGATCGCCCTCGTCGTTAAAGGCCAGTTCTTGCGGATTGCGTAAACCGCGATGGACCACCTCCAGCTTTGATCCGTCAGGTTCACAGCGGAAGACCGCACCCTCATCGGGCAAATCGATCACCGTGCCTTCTTGAGTCACCACGTGGGCCCCACGGTCGCCGCAGGAGAAGTACAGGCGTCCATCCGGCCCGAAGATGAGCCCATGCAAGTCGTGGCCCGTGAAGCTGAACCGCACACCGAACCCGTGCAGTATCGCCCGCGCTTCGAGCGAATCGGGATGAACCCGCGGTTGGGATTGCAGCGCGGGTTCCTTGGGTTTCGGCAGGTCGCCCCGGCCTGAGCCGGCCGGACCGATGTGCCACAGCGATGGGATCTCCGTGAACCAGACTTGCCCTTGCCGGGCCAGTATTCCGCTGCCGATGCCGCCCAGTGGGCTCGTGAAGTGGTCGGCGACGATGTGCGATTGGTCGGCACGGCCATCGTGGTCGGTGTCTTCGAGCCGCCGGATCACCTCGGTTTCACGGCTCAGGGCTTGTTCGCCCTCGGGTCCAAACCATTTCCGGATCTGGGCCAAGCGATCCTCCACCGTGCGTGAGGCCAGATCGTCTTCCAGCATGAACATGTAGTGCCGGATATCGAGCACACTGGTTCGATACCGGTAGGTTTCGCTGGTGAACACGCGCCCCTGTTCATCCACCGAAAAAGCCACCGGATTGGCCAACTGGGGCTCGGCCGCCCAAAGCTTCACCGATAGGCCCGGAGCCAATTGGAACTGCTTGATCCGCTGCTCGCCTTCGGAGGATTGAGGCGCGAGCACGGGCGTGGCCGTGCGGTCATCCTTCACCAGGGGTTTGAACCCGTTGGGTGTCTGAGAAGTCTTCGCATCCCGGCCAGATGCCGCTGGAGCCGGAGCGATGTCAGCACCAAAAGCAGAAGGCAATAGCGGCAGGACTCCCAGCAAGAGTGCCCCGATATGGAGCGTGCGATGGAATGAGGGGCGGGCCATGGGTGCAGCATGCAAAAGCCGAGCAAAGTGGCCAAGGTCGAGTTGGAGGGGGCTCCAGTTGAGATGTCTGGGTAAGGGGCTGGGGTCCCAGTGTTTCGAGGCAAACGCGAGTGAGTTGGGGAGGTTTTTGCGATGAACCTTTGCGGGAGTCGCAATGAACCGATGCATGGCTGGTATCAAAAACTGACATTTCCCAAAACCCGACTTGCGCTCCCGTCGATCATTCCCTTTATTTGCCGGGCTCTAACGGAGGGCGGGGTCGCCAAGTGGTAAGGCACGGCTCTGCAAAAGCTGCATCGTCGGTTCGATTCCGACCCTCGCCTCCAAAAATTTCTGCGGTTTTCGGCGGGAAATTAGAGGGCTTAAGAACAGCGGCCCAAGTTGGTATGACGTAAGCGGCCGATCCGGATGGTGAGGACCACTTTCCTCAACCTTATTTCAGACTGAAGCTTTGCTGGAGCGCCAGGTCAGCAGCATCTCCCAGATCTCGAAATCAACCTGAGCCGCTCTTTGGGCCGGGGTTCGCGATGATGGATGACAAGCGCTATTTGGGATGCCGCGTCTTGAGGTGACCACAGCTCGTAATGAGGCAAGAGTTGGCCTCAGGAATGTGTCAGGGCCGTGACGCCTCAGAACTCCTCGAGGCTGGGGATCACGCTGGCGCGGCGGAGTAGTTCCTTGAGCTTGGGCTCATCGCAGAGGGCGTTGATCCGCTCGCGCACGGTGGTGGGCACGTCGCCAAAGCGGGTTTCCAATATGTCGAGGATCGCCTCCTGACGGCCTTCTTGGCGGCCTTCTTTTCGGGCGAGTCGTTCGAAGCTGGTGACGTAGGGCATGGGATTGGGGTGTTGGAGTCGATCGACCTCTTTTCTCAAGGGGACGATAAGCTCCTCGGGCAGGGGCATCAACCAGTCGATCAGGCGCAACAGGTGCCATGTCTCGAATTCGGTGTAGCCCTTGCCGCGGAGCTTGCGGGTGAGCTCGAGGCGGTATTCGTAGAGGTTTTTGGGTTTCTTGCGGTGTTTCTGGGTGCCGAGGTGGGCGGCGATGATGAAGATCGCTTGGTTGTTGCGATGGCGAGGGGCGTCGAGCCGGTTCTTGAAATCGCCGACCTTGCAAATGGCGAAGCGGATACTCAGGCCATGGTTGCCGAAGCCACCCGAGTACCGGGTGGGTCGCCAGTTGCGGCGGTTGTCGCCGAGGATCACCAGAGGCAGGACGGGGATGTCGTAGCGGCTGTGGATGCGGCAGCAGTAGTCGAAGAGGCGTCGAGGCAGCTTGGGGTCGTACTGCATCTGGACTTCAATGTGGATGAGCAACCACTCGTCGCTGCCGTCGAGCAGGCGTACCTTGACCAGTTTGTCGGCGCGCAAGGGTCCGAGTTCGGCGTTGGGAACGATTTCGCGAAGTTCCTGCTCGAGCGACACGGGCTCAACCGACCAATCGATGCGATTGGCGATCTTCGGGAATGTCAGTTCGAGGAAGGGTTGCAGGAACCGGTCGAGGGTTTCCTTCCAGGGACTGTCGTGATCGAGCTCATCGGCCATTTCCCAAGACTTCGCTGAGGAGCGAGCGGATCTTTCAGGAAATCTTCCGGCCGCTTCGGTTCATGGGCCGGATGGCTGCCATCCAACCTGTTGAATGGGGCGATGGGCCGAGACAATCCGCCAGTGTGCTGCGGAACTGTCCGGCAAATGGCTATTCGCTCGTTGTCAGTGCGGGTTTGGGACTCCGCTGATGAGGTAGGTCAAGACGTGCATGGTCACGCCGACACTGCCGGGTATCGAGATGTTGTCGTCCAACCGAAGGCGGGGCGAAATGTTTTCCACCAGAGCGCCAACGATCGAGGCGAAGGCTCCGATGACCACGAAAGAAATTGGGGCTGAACTGATGGAGGCAATCACAAGGACGACCCCGATGGCCGACACCGCAAAGGCCAGGGTTCCTTCCAGACTCTTGTCGAGAAAACGGTGGGACCCAAAACGTCGACCCACGAGAGCCGCGCAAATATCGCTGACGATGAGAATGGAAAAGGCCGTGATGGCGATGATCTTGGGGAAGAGCCAGACGCAGGCGCAGGCAGCAATGAGGACGTGGGATGCCCCGTTCAGCCGAATATCGTCCACCTTCAGTTCGTGATTCCGCATCACCGGTTCGAAAGACCGAAGCATGGTGTTCCGAACCCATCCTTCCTTGTGTCCTAGAATATCGATGGCCACGAAGAGGCAGGCCAAAGGGACGAGGATCCACAAGGCGGTCGCTTGGGAGATCACCGAATAGATCACCGGGATGGACAGCGACAGGAGGTGGATGCCTTTTCGGAGAACTTCTGACCGGTAGGTGATCTGGCGATCTTTGGTCATTCAGTGTCTTGTGTTTTGCTGATGTCAGATTCCGGTGTCGTTCGGCTCACGGTGGTGAGGCTGGACGATCTGTTCGCAGATTTCTGAGGATACTTTTCCGACGATCGGCGTATGGGTGGCGCGAATCAACTCTTTGTCTGGCGCGGGATCGGCGGCGGAGACACGGTGCCAAATATGTCGTTTGCGCACCGATGGAGCGTCGTGTCCGCGGCCTGGCTGGGTTCGGCTTGGCTTTTTGCAGTTGTGGCCATGGCGGGCAGCCCGGGGTTTCGCAATACCGCTCCGGTGCCTCGGTTGCTACCCGGTTCAGACCGATTCCATTTTTCCATTTATGGGGGGCCTTCCGAGCCGGTTGAGTTGGGATCTTTTCTCGATGCCCTGTCCAAACACGGGTTGGCCAATGCGCTGGATCCCGGACCGTCCGCATCGGCCGGTTCCCGGGCTGCCTTCGAGGTGCTCGCGCGCCGACGGTGGCCAGTCATCCTCTATCCGCCCGATGGTGGGCGCATGCAGTTGGAGGGTGGCACGAGTGTTCTTCAAGCCAATGATGAGGCAGCGGTGCGCATCTTGGATGAGGCGGGTGTCTTCAATGCCATTCAGTTGGGCGAATGGGGTTACCATTACCACCGGCTTCGGACGGACGAGAAATGGATGCGAGATGTCCTCGGCAAGGATTTTGACGCTCAGCGAAATCGATTCCTCCGGCCTCCGGAGACCCAAGGGTACGAGCCCATTCCGAAGACCCGTCGTCAGGCCTACGACCAATTGCGTCAGTACTTCTTGTGGCACCGGCAGTCGAAGGGCGGTCGCCTCATCAGCGTGACGGGGCATTCCCACTACGAATGCTACGCCGCGGAATGGGGAGCGAGCGTCGTGGGGATCGAGGTGGGGGAGAACATCGGGTTCACCCAGTCGAAGTTCGCCTTTTCGAGGGGGGCGGCGCGGCAATGGAATTTGCCTTGGTCGGTCCAAATGAGTCCCTGGTTCGGCAACGCGGTCACGACCCGTGGTGCGCTGGATACCAACGGTCCGACGGCCACCGGGTTGGATGCCGGTCATTCGCTCAGCCTGTGCCAGCGGATGTGGTTCCATGCTTGGTTTGCCGGGGCCGCGCTGGTCACGCCTGAGAACAGCTTCAACAGCTTCTTCGAGACGGGGAAGGATCCGTGGGTGCTCACGCCGCATGGTCGGGTTGCGGCGGAGGCCTTCGCATTCATGCGGTCCCATGATCGGGGTAATCCTCACACGCCGCTCCTTGTGGTCTTGGACTCTCTGGCCGGATACAACGGCTACATCGGAAAAACCTGGGGCATCTTTCCGCGGACTCCGGCGGATCAGGAAGTGGCCGACCTTTTGGAGACACAGTTATTCGGCGGAATGCCGCGGCCGCCGGTGCCGGGCAACCTGCCCAACCCCGAGGCAACCTATCTGCAACCGACGCGCCACGGGGAGTTGTGTGACGTGGTGCTGTCAACGGCCACGGGCGCGTTCATGGGCCGCTATTCGGTGATCCTGTTGGCGGGCGAGGTGGAGTTTGGTCCCGGATTCGTGCGCGAGTTGGAGACGGCGCTGGCCGCTGGCAGCCGGTTGCTGCTGCAGGAGCGCCATGTGAAGGCTCTGGGTCCGGAGGCCTGGGCGCAGCTTCAAAAGGCCGGGGCGACCGAGGTGCTGGCCCATTGGGTCCACCCGGCGACACGGCGATCAGCGGTGATCTCCGACGAACGCCTTCAGCGCATTGCGGTCGAGACCTTGCCGGTGGCGGTGGCGGGCGATCCCATTCAATATCAAATCAACCGGAACCGCCGGGGCTGGGTGGTGGAACTGGTCCACAACGACGGCGTGGCCAAGACCGGCCGGACCCCGGCGCAGGTGTTTCCCGAAATGGTTGCCAAGGTCCGCCTGACGCCCCGATTCGGTTCGGCCACGGCTCGTGAATGGCGCACGGGTCAAACTTGGGAATCCACCCAGCAAATCGAGATCGTGGTGCCTCCTGGAGAAAGTCGGTATGTGGAGTTCGACGCGCCGTGAGCCCCGATGGGTCTGGTCACTCCGGGTCGGTCTCCAGGGCAACACCTCAGGTGGTCAGCATCTTGACCGCTACGACGGCGAGGATAGCCGCCAGACCCACACGCACCCACTGCATGGGCGCTCGGGTGCTGACCCAGGAACCCAGCAGCACTCCGGGAATGGACCCCAGCAGCAGGTTGCCGAGTAGGGTGGTGTTCACGTTGCCCATCATGAGGTGCCCGGTGCCGGCGATGATGGTCAGCGGGATGGCGTGAGCCAAGTCGGTGCCCACCAAACGGCCGGGTGTCAGGCGCACCGGGTAAAGGTACACCAGCATCACCGTGCCCAGCGCACCGGCCCCGATGGAAGTCAGGGTCACCAAGATTCCCAAGATCACCCCAGCCAAAACTGTCAGGACCGGTTGTGAGCGTCCCAGGAATCCCATCATGCCCGCGGAACCCTTGCCGCCGATCCGTTGGAGCCAGTCCTTGGACAAGATGCCCACAGCCGTGATGAGCAGGGCGATCGCCACCGCTCGTATCAAGAATCCGCTCCGAACCTGTGCAGTCGCTGTCAGCGTCATCCAGGCAAGGGTTGCTGCGGCGGCGGGAAGACTGCCTAGGGCCAGGCGCCGAACCACCGGCCAGTCCACTGT
>CAMATE010000036.1 GCA_945861075.1 Akkermansia muciniphila | reverse complement strand
CGACACATCGGGCCAATTCGCTGCGGTGAGCTTCGCGGCAGACCTCTCGGATTCCTTTCCCAACAGCGGTATGTTCGGGGGAGAACGGCTCCGCCGGGTTAGTTTCTATGTTCCTCCCGGAGGGAATGATTTGGTGCTGGAACAGAATTCTCTTCTGGCCGACTTCGAGCGGGGTGGAGAGCCGGCCAGTATCGTCTTGGCCCGGGAGGTCCAATTGTTCCAACTGGAATTCTGGGACGGTCAGCAGCGGGACTTTGTCGAGGAGTGGCTGTCGACCAATCAGTTGCCGGTGATTGTCCGGGTGACCTTGGGCTTCGGTCAGTCCAAGGGTTCTCGAGAGCCGGCGCAAATCGTCAGTCGGGTGGTGCGCCTGCCCACGGTTGCAGTGCCGCGTGAGGCTCAGGGAGTGATTGGAGGAACACCGTGAACCTGCCCTGGATTCAGCGCCGAGGATCCTTGCGTCATCGCCAGCGGGGAGTCGCCTTGCTCATCGTCATGCTGCTTATCTTCGCCATGGCGGTGATCGTGACGGCGTTCGCCTACACCATGAAGGTCGAGGGCCGTTTGGCCACCCGAACCCAGAGCGAGAGCGAGATGGAATGGATGGGGCGCTCAGGTGTCGAGATGGCCAAGTGGGTCCTGTCCCTGTCGCGGCAGATTCCGGGTGAACAAACCTACGACGGTCTCAACCAATTCTGGGCCGGGGGCGTGGGGCCGACCAACATCGCGGACAATCCCTTCGAGGGAGTGTCGCTCCAGGATGTCCCGCTGGGAGACGGGACCATTTCCATCGAAATCGTGGACGCGGAGCGTTACCTCAACATCAACTCCATCGCTACCCGCAATCCCCAGCTGTTGGAGCTGATCCTGCAGTTGTGCGGTGCGGGATCCTCAGATTCGGCCGATGTTTCTTCAGCGATTCGGGACTGGATCGACCCCAATGATGATTCGGCCATGGGCGGCGGTGCGGAGAGCGATTTCTATCGGATGCTCAATCCGCCCTATGTCGCCAAGAACGGTCCGATCGACGACATGTCCGAACTGCTGAAGATCCGCGGGATCACTCCGCAGTTGTACTGGGGGCCTCGCAGTGAAGGGGGGGGAGCGATGTCGTCGACGCATTCGGCAGCTCATTCCGCGGGTCATCGCATGGAGCCATCCACCTTCCTTGGCCAAGGCATCGCGGGTTCGGTGGGGCTGGCCGATGTGTTCTCAGCGGTGTCCAGCGGTCAGGTGAACATCAACACCGCTCCGTATCCGGTGCTGGTCATGGCTTGTGGCGGTGACGAGAACATTGCCCGCAACATCCAAGAGCAGCGCGCGGGCATGGATGGGGTGTATGGCACCTACGACGACACACCGGCCCGTGGGCCCCAAGACATCGCCCGCTTGCAGGGGGTCCCGGTGATGCCCAACCAAGGCACGCCGCTGGCGGTGTTCTCGACCGTCAGCAGCACCTTCGAAGTACGCGTCACTGCCCGTTTGGGGGCTTTGTCCCGTCGGTACATTGCGGTCTTGCGACGCACCAGTTTGCGGGAGATGCCCGTGTTGACCTTCCGCCGGGAGTGAGTCTCGGTTGGAATGTCGTATGACGAAGAGCGAGTCCTCGGGGCCGATCCAAAATCGCCCAACGCGTTCTCCATGAGCTGGAAAGCCGGCTCACGTAATGGGTCAAGAAATCGATTACGGAACGGGGGTGGCCACCGGGATCTTGAAGAAGCATTGCCAGCCGCTGTAGTCGGAGCCGAGTGAGACCCGTTTATTGGGCTGCCATTCGACATGGCCATCTTCGAATCCGAAATTGCCGCCCTCCGGCGCACCGCGGGTGATCCGGTGAACGGCCGTGGCTACCTTCTTGCCGTTGTAATCGGTGTACCAGTTCAGCTTGGCGTCGAGGATATTGGTGGTCTTGGAACCGACGGCCTGCATGCGGTCGATGATGATCGGGGCCGCCTCGTACATGGCTCCAAGCTTCTTCTTGAAGAACCATTCCGCGGTGCCCTGAGCTCCGCCGGTGACATCGGCGTCCCCGGTTTGCCGGCCCGGCAGGTAGAAGTAGCCGATCAATTGGGGCTGATTGTCGGTGCTGATCATCCCACGTTCTGCCGCTCGGTGCCAATCGTCGGTCGGGCAGAACAACACGTCATTGGCCGCGCGGGTGTTGTTGGCCGAGGTGCGGCGGTTCTTGATGAGGTAACCGTTCCAGAAGTTACTCATGGTGGGCATCATCCAGCTGAAACCGGCGCCGCCACTGTTGTCCGGAAAGGAGTTCTGGTTGTCGGAGGCGTAGAGATTTACCGCGATGCCCCATTGCTTGCAGTTGCTGGCGCACAAGGTCTTGACTGCCTTGCTCTTCGCCCGGGAGAGGGCTGGCAAGAGCATGCCTGCCAAAATGGCGATGATGGCGATGACCACCAGCAGTTCGATCAAGGTGAAGGCGCTGGCGCAATGGCGGCGGATGGGGTTCATGGCTTGCGATTCCTGAAGGGGGCTATTGAGTTTGTTTTTAACGTCCCGGGCTTTCGCGGCCAGTGAAATTTTTATGTGTTGGAAAACGGGGGGGGCTCCCGAGATGTGCTTGCGCCTGCAGCGGGTGGGCCATTCCAGAAGGTCCTTCAGAGTGCCCGGCTTCGTTGGGTCAAAAGAAAACGCCCCTGCCGATTCATCGACAGGGGCGGTGTTTGACGCAGCGATCAGTTCCGCGACTTGGCCAACTCGTCGTTGTTCATGGCGTTGAAGATCTTCCACTCCTCGTTGTGATAAGTGGGGTCCGGACGGAAGCTGAGCTTGGCGAAGAATTTCTTCTCCAGCTCGATGAGCAGCTTCTCGTCCCGTGTCCGCAAGCGATCGAGGACGCGGGGGTTGCAGACGATCTTGACCTGGAAGTCGCCGTCGTCGCGCGGACGACCTTTGAGGATCTGGGTCAGCTTGCGCTGAATTTCGACGCTCATGGTCTCGGCGCTCTTGATCACGCCACGGCCTTTGCAGTGTTCGCAATCGTCGTAGAGCGAGGAGCGGACGCTCTCGGTCTGGCGCTGGCGGGTCATCTCCATGAGCCCGAGCTGCGAGAGCGGCAAGACGTGCGTCTTGGCCTTGTCGCGCTTCAGGTTCTCCTTCATCCGCTGGAAGATGGACTGCTGGTCGCGGCGGGATTTCATGTCGATGAAGTCCAGCACGATGATGCCGCCCATGTTGCGCAGGCGCAGCTGGCGAGCGATCTCGTCGGCGGCGTCTTGGTTCACCTTGAGGATCGTGGCGTCGTGGTCCTTGGTGCCGGCCTGCTTGTGCTTGCCGGTGTTGACGTCAATGGCCACGAGCGCCTCGGTCTCGTCGATGATGAGGTAGCCGCCGCTCTTCAGGTTCACCTGACGGCTGAAAGCCGCCTCGAGCTGGCGGGTGATGTTGTAGCGGTCGAACAGCGGCTCGGCCTCGTTGTAGAAGTGCACCTTGCGGGCGGACCGTGGGCTGATGCGCTTGATGCTGTCGCGGATCGATTCGAACTTCTTGATGTCGTCGATGACGATTTTGTCGACGTCTTCGGTGAGGAAGTCGCGGACCGTGCGCTCGATCAAGTCGGGCTCCTGATAGACGCAGGAGGCCATCGGCTGGCTCTTGATGCGATCCTGGATGAGTTTCCACTCTTCCAGCAGCAGGGCCAGATCACGCACGAAGTAGGCCTTGCGCTTGTCCTCGCCGGCGGTGCGGATGATGACACCCATGCCGTCGGGAATGGTCAGTTCGCGGACAATCTTCTTCAGGCGCTGGCGCTCCTCGACGTTCTCGATCTTGCGACTGATGCCCGACTGGTCGGAGTTGGGCAACAAGACGAGATAGCGGCCGGGCAGGGAAAGGTTGGTGGTGACGCGCGGTCCCTTGGTGCCAATAGGTCCCTTGGTGACTTGGATGATGATCTCGCTTCCGGGCGGGAAGAGTCGGGGGACATCCTTCTGGGTGATCTTGGGCTTGTCTTTGCGGCGCGATTTCCCGCTGTCATCGCGTTCCACGATCTCGACGCTGGAATCGAAGGTATTGGGGATGATGTCCCAATAGTGGAGGAAGGCATTCTTCTCGAAGCCGATGTCCACGAAGGCGGCTTTGAGTCCGTCCTCGAGGTTCTTCACCTTGCCCTTGTAAATGGAGCCAACCAAGCGGTCGTCGCCGGTGCGCTCGACGGTGAGGTCTTCCAGTTTGCTCTCTTCGAGCACCGCGACTCGGGTCTCGAGGGGTTCGGCATTGATGACCACTTCTTTGACGATCTTTTCCTCGGGGCGGATCAACCGCTTGACCTTCTTGACGACCTCCTTGACCGCGGCCCGGGCCTTCTCGATGAGACCCTTGGGTTCGCGGGGCGGCTTGGGGGCCTGTTCGGCGGGTTCGTCGTGCGCTTCTTCCGGTCGGGAGAGGTCGGGAGAACGGTAGGTTTGATCACGGCCATTCTTGGAGAGATTGACCTCGGGTGCATCGACGCTGTCTTCAGGAAGTCCGGCCGCCCGATTTTCAGCCCGGCGGATTTCGGATTCATGGCGTCGGATGTCGAACACCCGTTCCTCGGTGGTTTTCTCGCCGATGGCCTCCATGCGGGCGTTGGTGGCCGATCGGTTGGGGTTGGGAGTGCCGATGCCCCGGGTGGGCTTGAAACGCATCGGCCCCTTGCCGCGTTTGAATGTCTGTTGACTCATGTCTGTAGATTTCGAGTTCTAGTACCGTTTGCGGTACAAATGGATGTTTTGAAGAACACCGACCGCGATCAGGGAGCACAGCACTGAGGTTCCGCCTGCACTGAGCAGGGGCAGTGGAATGCCCGTGACCGGCATCAATTTGATGTTCATGCCGATGTTCACGAAGACGTGGATGAAGAAGAGGGTGACGACACCGACGGCGAGCAAGCGACCCAGTCGGTCGCGCGATTCACTCGCGGTCTTGATGCCGCTGAAGAGGATAATGCCGTACAAGGTGATCACTGCCACGCTGCCGACAAAACCGCGTTCCTCGGCGATGACCGAGAAGATGAAGTCGTTGTGGGCTCCCAAGCGGGGCAGGTATCCGAGTCGATGCTGGGTGCCTTCCCGCCAGCCTTTGCCGGTGAAACCTCCCGATCCGACGGAGATCAACGCCTGTTCGACATTCCAGGACATTTGTCGTTTGCGCTGCGCGGCGCGCTGACGCAGTTCCGGGGTCGCTGAAGCGGGCGCGAAATCGGCATCGAAATACACCAGCAACCGCTCGCGCTGGTAGTCTTGCAGTCGGATCAGTCGCCAGTTGGCCGGAGCGATGAAGATGTCCACAGCGATCAAGGTGACGATCAGAAAAGCTCCGCCCAGGAGTTTGGCGATAAAGCGTTGAGGGACTCCCGCGACGAGCATCATGACCAAGGTGATGGGCAAGAAGACGAGGGAAGAGCCCAGGTCGGGTTGCTTGAGGATAAGCCCCATTGGGAGAAGCGTGAGGACCAAGGCCTTCAGGAAGATTCCCGGTGAACGCAGTTCCGAAGCGGGACGCGCCAGGAAGTTGGCCATGGCGAAGAGAAAGGTCAGCTTGGCGAGTTCACTGGGCTGAAACTGCAGCGGGCCGACATCCAACCAGCGCCGTGCGCCATTGCGCGACGTGCCCAGGACATAGACCGCGACCAGCAACGTGATGGAAACCCAGTAGCCGACCATCGCCCAACGGGCCAGTCGGCCGTAGTCGATCAGGCTCATGCCGAGGACCGCGAGGATGCCGATGGCGAAGGCGATCACCTGGCGAGTGGCCGTCCACTGGTACCAGGATGCCCCCCTCGCCAATTCGGCGCTGCCGGTGGTGCTGAAGATGAACATCGCGCTGATGATCATCAGTCCCAACACCGAGAGCCACAGGGGCCACAGGATGGCTGCCTCGGCTCGACGGTTCTGATGGAGGGAAGTCGTCATGGGTTCATGGCGATGGGCCGGCCAGAGCCCGTATCTCGTCCCCGCAGGTGTTCGTAGATCTTCCGCGCCACCGGGCCGCAGGTTCGCCCGCCAGAGGCGCCGCTTTCCACCATGACGACCACCGCGTAGCGAGGGGATTCGAACGGAGCGAAGCTGGCGAACCAAGTCACCTTGTCCTTCACGCCGTTGCCCTTGATCTCGGCCGTGCCGGTCTTGCCACAGACGGTGTAATCGGTGACGCGTGCGCTGGTGCCTGTGCCTTCGGTGTCCAGCACGTCATCCCGCATGGCAGCGCGGATGTGGGCGAGGTATTCCGGTCGGGTTTCCAGTCGACTGCGCACCTGACCCGGCCGAATGGTGCTGGGAGCCTCCTCGCTGAGGGGGTCTCCGGACTCCAGTCGATCCACTAAGCGGGGGTAGTAGACCGTGCCGCCATTGGCCACTGCGGCGACCATGACTGCCAATTGCAGCGGAGTCACCGTGACCTCCTGTCCAATGCTGAAGTTGGCCAACCGACCTTGGTGCCAGCGTTCGGCCCGCGCTTCGGCCGGTTCGGGCATCCAACCAGAACGTTCCTCGGTGGGGCGGAGTTGGATGCGTGTCTGCTCGCCGAAATGGAACCGGTGGGCTGTGTTGAGCAGGCGGTCGTATCCGGCATCCAGACCCAGTTGGATGAAGTAGGCGTTGGAGGATCGGATGAAGGCGCGACGAAAATCGTAGGGCCCCGGAGGTGCAGTATCCTCGATTTTGATGTTCCCGCGGTGGTAGATCCCCTTGCCCGGCTTGGACGGATTGGGTTCAACGATTTGCACCTGGTTGGGATCCATTCCGTTTTCCAAGGCAGCCAGTGCGGTCACGATTTTGAAAGTGGAACCGGGGGAGTAGGCGCCGTCGGTGGCGCGATTCATCAGAGGGGTCCGCTTGGGTACGTCAAAGTAATTGGTCCAACGGTTTCGGCTGATGCCATCGATCCATTCGCCCGGATCGAAGCTGGGGGCACTGGCCATGGCCAACACATCGCCGTTGCGAACATCCAGAACCACAACAGCTCCGCGCTCCTCGCCGCTCACCGCCGACAGGGCTGCCTCGGCCGCCTTTTGGACATCGATGTCCAGAGTGGTGATCAAATTCTGACCCGGCACCGGTTCAGCCGTGACGGTCTCACCCACACGATAACCGTCGCTATTGACGAGGATGCTCTTGGTGCCGGAGACGCCCCGCAGAGAGGCATCGAAAGCCGCCTCGAGACCGGCCGCTCCCTTGTAGTCTCGAAGCCGGTAGTCGAAGGATTCCCCCTCGTCGCCTTCGAAGTCATCTGCCCGGACTAAATACCCCAAGGCATGGGCCGCCAAGGGGCCGTGTGGATAATTGCGGACCGCCTGCAGCTCCGTTCTGATTCCAGGAATTGACCACGATTGTTCGGTCAGGAGGGCCACTTGTTGCGGAGTCAATTTCTTGAGAACCGCCAGCGGCAGGGCTCGGGTGTTGGCCCAGTGTCGTTGGAGTTCGGATTCGGTGAGGGTTAACGGCAGTCCGATCTTGGTGGCCACCTTCGTGACGACATTGCTCACCACGTTGTAGCGGGCTTGTCTCCAGAGGAGGGTGTTTTCCTCGGGTCGGATGAGTATTCGGGGTGCCTCCCTATGGAATTTGGACATCATCCGCTGGAAGAGCCCCGGTGACACTGGGTTGGTTCCTCCGCGGGCTGCGATAACCTCACGACGCAATCGTCCGTATTCCTTCGAAAAATCCCGGCTCAGGGCCTCCAGATAGACATCCAGACGGTATCGCGGGGTATTGCCCACACATTCGCGTCCGTTCCGATCAAGAATGCGTCCTCTCAGCGCGGGAACCCGCACGGATTGAAAACTCTGGGTTTGCAGGGATTGCTCGAATCGGTGGTGGCTAAGGATTTGCACCCGCAGGAGACCTATGAGCAGCAGCAACAAGCCTGCGCCGATCACTCCGGCCATCCACCGCAATGGGCGCTCGCCCTTGTTGAACTGGTCAAAGATGAGCATGGTTCAACGGTGGCGGAATTGACGGCCCCGGACGGTTTCCCGATCGGTGCGGAAGCTGGAGGTGGTGAGGGGGCGGTAGTCGAAGATCCGGTGCAGGAAATCGAACATCCAGAAGAGGGCAGGGCAGGCGACTCCATTGAGCAGCCCCATCAGCAGAAGTTGGATGAATGTGAACCCGCCGGTGACCGGTTGTGACCGGGTGAGGGACAATACTCCCAAGGTCAGGAGCGGCACACCAGCGCCAGCTCCGAGCCCGATCCAAAACTGAGCGAAACCTTGATCTCGCAGGATGAGGTGGCGTTGCAGTTGCAGGGTGAACCCCAGGAGGAACAGCGGCATGGTGCTGACCCCGAGTGGTGATGCGGAGAGTGAATCAATCCACAGACCGCTCAAAACGGCCAGGCTGATGGTGACGCCAAATCCGTGGGTCAATGCCGCATAGCAGACCAGAGCCGGGCTCAGTGCCAGGGGGACGGAGAGGAGTTGTCGAAGTGTCGAAAACTGGGTCTGGGCGAAAACTGAGAGCCAGGTGACCAGAAAGAGGAAGATCAAGGTGAAGCGGTTCATGGCTGAAGCACCCACACTTCTTCCAGACGGTTGAGGTTGGCCGCCAGACGGATTCGGGCGGTGGTGAACACGTTGCCGTTCTCGTTCCGCGTGTCCACGATGGTTCCAAGAGGAAGTCCTGCTGGAAAGATTCCGCCCAGACCGCTGGTCAGCACCACCTGCCCGGCCATGATCCCAGGGCAGTTCTGCAGCAAGGTCATTTCCACCAGACCGCCATCGCCTGAGAGGGTTTGCCCCGGCTTGATGATGCCCAAATCGCGGGTTTCCTTGACCACCACGGCCACCCCGCATTCGGCATCACCCACGAGGGCGACTTGCGAGTGGGTCAGGCCCGCCTGACTTATCCGGCCCACCAGTCCCTCGCCGCTCATCACCACGTGATCGGGTTTCAGGTTGTCTCGGGAACCGAGGTTGATTTGCAGGGTTCGCCACCACGTCGTCGGATCACGACCGACCACTCGAGCCAGTTTGAGATGCCAGGGGCCTCTCGGTGCTGCGCCGATGGTGGCCCGCAGTCGCTGATTTTCGGCCAATGCATCCTTTCCTTGGAGGGCCGAAACCTTGAGTTCAGCGTTCTCGCGTTCGAGACGCAGGATGTTGTCGATGAGGATGGAACGGGGAAGCACCTGGTAACCGGCTCGATCCAGCAAGGAGTCTGAAGCCGCACGGATGCCGAAGAGAGGCAGGAACGAAGCACCAATAGCCGACTTGACCTGCGTCTGGAGAGACACAGGCAAATTCAGCAGGCCCAGCGTCAGGAGTCCTACGCCGGCCAATGCAAGGTAATGGGTCCGCTTCAGCACGTTCTATCCGTTTAGGACGAACGCACACCGGGGAGATCAGGTCGACGTGGACGAAGCGACTCTTCGAAGGAAGGAGAGTTCCTGCAGCACACGTCCGGTGCCCGTGGCCACTGCGCTCAACGGATCGTCGGCGATGTGGACCGGGAGGCCGGTTTCCTGAGAGACCAAGCGGTCGATGTTGCGCAATAGCGCTCCACCGCCGGCCATCATGATGCCCTTATCCACCAAATCGGCAGACAATTCCGGGGGGCACCGTTCCAACGTGATGCGGACAGACTCCAAAATGCTCGAGAGCGGTTCTTGCAGGGCAGCTCTGATTTCCTCGGAACGGATGACGACCGTCTTGGGGAGGCCCGCACTGAGATCGCGGCCCTTCACCTCCATGGTCAATTCCTGGTCCAACGGAAACGCCGACCCGACACGGATCTTGATCTCCTCGGCGGTACGTTCGCCGATCATTAAATTGTGTGCGCGCTTCATGTGCGCGACGATCGTTTCGTCGAATTCATCGCCGCCCACGCGGACACTTCGGCTGAAGACGATGCCTGCCAGCGAGATGATCGCGATCTCGCAGGTGCCACCGCCGATGTCGACGATCATGTTGCCCGAAGGTTCGTGGACGGGCAGACCCACGCCGATAGCCGATGCCATCGGTTGCTCGATGAGGTACACTTCGCGGGCCCCGGCGTGGGTGGCGGAGTCCTTGACGGCTCGTTTTTCAACCTCGGTGATGCCCGAGGGGACGGCGACAACCACCCGCGGCATGATCAATTTGCGGTGGTGCACCTTCTGGATGAAGTGGCGCAGCATCGCTTCCGTAATTTCAAAGTCGGCGATGACGCCGTCCTTCATGGGGCGTATGGCAACAATGTTGCCGGGAGTGCGCCCGAGCATCCGCTTGGCTTCTTCACCGACGGCCAAGACATTGGTGGTACCGGCTTGGATGGCGACCACCGAGGGTTCACGCAAAACAATCCCCTGATCCCTGACGTAGACGAGGGAGTTGGCTGTTCCGAGGTCGATTCCGATGTCGTTCGAGAAGAGACCTTTGATCTGCGCTAGCATTGAGAAGCCTTCTGGGCGGTGAGGAAGGGTGGGAGTGCCATCACCGGCCGGTCAAGGTAAATGGATAACAAGCTCGTTGACGGGTTCGGGTTACGATTCGATGAGGCGTTTATGGCCACGTTGTTTCGGACCGTTGTGTTTCGGATCTTTTGACGACTCCGTGGAAATCTTGGGCACTAATGGCTCCCGATTTTCAGGGTGAAGCCGTTCGTCAAAACCGATCGATGAAGCCCCGTCAATCAAACGAACCGATCCGAATCGATCGCCCCAATAGCACAGGACCGATCAGGTATCCGAGATTAACGTCCCTCGGTCATGGCCGAGGGTAGTCCCGATTCCCAAGACTTCGGAGTGTTCCAAGGGCGGCCAATCAACTCATCTTCGGTGCGGCAGCCGGTCAGGAGCATCAGCACCATCCCGGCCAGAGCCATTCCTTTCCACCGCTGGGCAATCAACTTCATGGAAGGATCAATACAGCACCTGATCGCCAGCAGCAACAGCGACATCCCCTTGTTTCCACGCGGGAAGCACATTGGCGACGCTGCGATTGGCCTCAACCGTGACGATCTTCACCTTGCCCACCAGCTTGTCGCCGCGGCGGACCATGAGCAATCCACCTTCGAGAGCGCCTTGCTGGGAGCCGACGTTGATCACCACGAACTCCCACTTCGGATCGATAGCCACAACGGCCCCCTTGAGTCCGGGCATGGCGACGACACGATTTTCATCTTCGTACTTGGAGAGCTTATTCTTTAGGGCGGCGACATTGCGCTGGAGGATGGACTTTTCATCAGCCAAAACGCTGGACAACTCCTTGGAAGCCTTCAGTTCGCCCTTCATGGCGATGATCTGGTCGGGCTTCATGCCGGTGCCGGCCCACCGGGCCAACTGCTCCTGCGCGGAGTTCTTGTCGGCCAGGGTCTTGTTGTATTCGGCGAAGTACTTGTCGGCACGGGCCTGCTGAGTCGCGGCGGCCGCGGTGGCGGTCTCCAACTCCTTTTGAGTGGTGGCCAATTCCGACGATTTCTTGTCGGCGGTCGCCACGGCGGCCTTGGCCTTCTTCTCGGCCTCGGTTTTGGCGGCTTCCGAAGCGGCGAGGTTGGTCTGGAGTTCGGTGCGCTCCTGAACCAAACCTTCGATCTTAGGTTTGGTGACGGTGAAGCTCAGCGCCAGGCTTCCGATGGCGGCCAGTACGGCAAGAATGAGGGCAACGCGGTACATGTGAGAGAGATGTTGGGCGGACACTAGGTTGGCGCTTGGAAAACTGTCAACGGCCGTGGCGGTCAACCTGACGATTTTGTCGCTTAGTCAGTGCCTGGGCCGGTGGAAGGTGTTTTTTGCGATCCATCCAACAAAATCGCTTGCGCCGATTGCGAAGCGGGTTTTCCGTCATAAGTAATTCCCGTTGTCAAATAAAAGTGACCGGGACGTTTCAGACCAACCAACCTATGTCGTACCACAACTATCGCCACTTCCGGGGCACAGTTTTCCGGAGTGCAATCACGGTCGGGCTCGGATCCCAACTGATCGCTGTTCCGGCCCTTTGGGCCCAAAACGCAGAACCTGCAGCCAAAACCCTGCAATCGACCGTCGTCACCGGCTCGCTGTTGACCGGTGCGGAGGCAGAAGGCTCTTTGTCCGTCACCCCGATTGATATGGCCTCTCCGGTGAACGGTGGGTTCGCCAATTTGAGCGATGTGTTCCGCCTGAAGTTGCCCCAGATGGGCGGCACCGGAAACCTCAACGAAGGTTACGGCAACGGTGGCTCAGGCCAGTCTTTCGTCGGTCTGCGCGGCCTTCCTGGCAATGCGACCTTGTTGCTGGTGGACGGTCGCCGCACTTCGACCTCCGACCTGAACATGATCCCGCAGGCGGCCATTGAGAGCATCGAGGTGCTCAATGACGGCGCCGGCGCCATCTATGGTACGGACGCCGTCGCGGGCGTCGTGAACATCAAGCTCAAGAAGAACTTCCAGGGCACTGAGTTCCGCGCGTTCTACGGGAACACGATGGACAAGGACATCTCCCAGCGCCGCTTTCAGGTCAACTTCGGCACCTCCAATGAGAAGACCCGTGCGTTCTTCTCCGCGGAATACAATTCAGCCAACGACCTGCTGAGCATCGACCGCGAGCGCAGCTTCCCGGCCGGTAGCAACGTTTCGGGCACTTCCAACCCGGGCCTGTTCTTCAATAAGCGCAGCTTCGGCACCCACCCGGTGACCACCGCCTCCGGTGACGTGCTCAACGTGGCCAATGGCATCGCCTTGCGCTGGACGCCGGCCTTCTCGAACACCCGCGGTCTGACCAACGCCTCGCAGGTTCCGACCTTCACCGGACCGGTGCCGGCATCGGTGAGTGTCAGCGGTATCGATTTCCCCATCGTTGTCGCGGGCAACAAGTTCGACCCGAGCGCGTATGTGGATACTTCCAAGGCGACGGCCTCTTCACAGGTCACCGCGGCTCGCACCGCGGCCGAAGCCGCTTTGCGCGGCATCTTGCCCGCGGGATCCCAGTTGCGCTACGGCGGCAACGAGAGCCTGGTCCCGGGAACTTCCGCTGGATTCCCCTACGGTTACTACACCACGGCCTATCGTCCGCACGATCGCTATGGCTTTGACACCTCGGTGGCCCATCAGCTCTTCGGTGAGCACCTCGAGGCCTTCGCCGACGCCTACTACATGAGCAACAAGTCGTCGTACACGCTGGCCCCTGGTCCGCTGGGCGGCTACACGATGTCTTCAGGCAACTACTGGTGGCAGCAGGTGTTCCCGGGCAGCGCCGCGACGGACAAGTTCAACATCACCTACCGCCCGGTCGAGAACGGGCCGCGCATCTACAACGACCTGTACCAGAGCATCCACACCGTGGCCGGTCTGCGCGGTCGCATCGGCGAATCCACCTGGAACTGGGAAACGGCCTTCCTGTACGACCGTACCCAGAACGACACCGTCATCACCGGCGGCGTTCTGACCGACAAGTATCAGGCGGCGCTGGACTCCGGAGCACTCTCCGCAGCATTCAATCCGTTCGGGTACACCCCGATCAATGCGGCCTCCGCGGTGAACTCAGCGGACATCCTGAATAGTTTCAAGGGTTCTGCGACACAAGAAAACGCCTTCGTCACTCAGCAGTTCGATGGACTGGTTCGTGGCGAGGTGTTTGACCTGCCCGGTGGGGCCATTCAGGCTTCCCTCGGAGCTCAGACCCGTCGTGACTCGCTCGACATCGCGCCAGACTTCGCGCTGCAGAATGGCTCGGTGGCTCCGTTCAATACGGCTGTCAAGTGGGCTGCCGGACGTCAGACGGACGCCGTGTACGGTCAGGTTCAGGTGCCGATCTTCGGCAACGACCTCAAGTTCACCGGAATGGACTCGTTCACCGTGGGTACCGCGGTCCGCTACGAGCAGTTCTCGGATGTCGGGGATACTGGAGCCAAGCCGCTGATCAACTTCCGTTGGCAGCCGATCGAGAAGCAGGTGGTGGTCCGCGGATCCTACGGCCAGGGCTTCATCGCCCCGTCGCTGTCCTCGATCTATCGTCCGGCTGGTGGTCAGGACTTCCCTGAGGTCTACAACCCGATCACTCAGATCCGGACCCAGCCCCAGAATGGTGTGCTGGCCGTCAACAACCCCAACCTGAAGCCGGAAGAGGCCGACAACTACCTCATCGGAGCGAAGTTCTCACCGAACTTCCTCAAGGGCTTCACCGTGGGGCTTGACTATTACAAGATCTCGCAGACGGGCATTCCGTTCGCTAGCGAGCAGTACATCGTCAATCAGTGGGCGCTCAACGGTGGCGCGGGCAATGCTAAGAATCCCTATGGGGCTTCGGCAACGTCGAGTGCCGCCAATCCGCTGGGAGCCCAGGTGGCTGTGGACCCGACGACCGGTGACATCGACCAGATCCGCAATGTGGGTCCGATCAACACCGGTACCCGCTCGACCGACGGTCTCGACTTGTCGATGACCCAGGATATCGAGACATCCTTCGGAAAGATCTTCCTGGCCGGCAATGCCACCAAGGTGTTGTCCATGAGCATGGAGAACTTCCCGGGTTCGGCTCCGATCGACTACCTCGGTGGATTCTGGGCCTCCGGTGCCGCCATGTCGGACATCGGTTTCCCCGAGTACCGCGCCACGGCTTCGGTGGCCTGGGAATATGAGCGTTACTACGCCGCCATCGCTTGGAACTACACTTCCGGCTATCGTGAAGACCAGAGCGGTCAGAACTACGAGACGATCGACGGCAATGCTCCGGACGTTCGCTCGGGCCGGGATTACAACACGATCGACCTCCGCACGCGTTACACCATCCCGAAGGTCGAGGCCAACCTCAGCTTCGGTATCAACAACGTGTTCGACGAGCGTCCTCCGGTGTTCTTCTCCTCCTTTGAGAGCAATGTTGATCGCCAATACGCCGACTTGCGCGGTCGGTTCTACTACCTCGAGTTGAGCAAGAAGTTCTAAACCGCTCAATCACCGCTCGCGCGGTCAACGGTCAGACAAGGCCGGCCTTATTCCAGAGGCCGGCCTTTTTGTATCCAGACGCACCCCCCAAGAGACAGGCTCCAACAAGGGACAGGCTCCAACAAGGGACAGGCTCCAACAAGGGACAGGCTACCGGTTCGGGGCACGTTTGAGGGACAGGCACGTTTGAGGGACAGGCTCCCTTGCAGGCTTGAACCGGTGGCGGCGGACCGGGAGATTGGGGGCATGCAATGGAGTGCCCGCGATCTGGCCCGTCACATCGACCATACCCTTCTCAAGCCTGAGGCTCGGGCTTCAGATATCGCACGCCTTTGCGCCGAGGCGTTGGAACACCAATTCTGGAGCGTGTGTGTCCACGGAAGTCGGGTGGCTCAGGCGGCCGCCTTGCTCGAGGGTTCGGAAGTGAAGGTCGCGGCGGTGGTCGGGTTCCCGTTGGGAGGCATGGACGGGGATGCCAAACGCTACGAGACCGAGGTGGCCATTGATCTGGGAGCTCAAGAAATCGACATGGTCCTGAATATCGGCCGACTCAAGGACGGGGATGACCGTGCCGTGTTCCGTGAGATTCGCGATGTGGTCGAAGCCGCCCAAGGAGTCTGGGTGAAGGTGATTTTGGAGACCTGTCTGCTCTCCGAGGACGAGAAGCTCCGTGCCTGTTCCCTCTGTGTCGAGGCCGGTGCCAAGTTCGTGAAGACTTCCACGGGCTTCAGCTCCGGTGGGGCCACCGTGGAAGACATACGCCTAATGCGACAGGCCGTCGGGTCCGCTCTGGGCGTGAAGGCTAGCGGCGGAATTCGCGACACGGCCACGGCGCTGGCGATGCTCGAAGCAGGAGCCAGCCGCCTGGGGACCAGTGCTGGCGTGGCGATCGTGACCGGCCACGCAACCGCAATCGGTGGCTACTGAAGGAGGTAGCGAAAGTCCGGCTAGGCGCGGTCTCAGGCGCCACCCCGCGTCAAACCTTGCGGGTCAGCCGCACGCCGAGCTGCAGGAGGGACTGGGCGTCGTCGTCGGTCTTGGCTTCGGCGTAGATGCGCAGGATGGGCTCGGTGCCGGAGCCTCGCAGCATCAGCCAAGAGCCGTCTTGAGCGATGAACTTTACCCCGTCGTAAGCCTTCACGGTGGCCAGCTTCGACTTCAGCAGACGAGCCGGAGGATGCTCCGAGCAGAACTGCATCAGAGCGGCCCGTTTTTCCAGAGGGAAAGTCGTGTCGATGCGGGCATATCGGTGCGGCCCAAAGTCCTTTTCCAATTCGCGGAGGAGGGTCTTCAGGGGCTTGCGCTCCATGGCCAACATCTCCAGCAGCACCAGTCCGGCGGCGATGCCGTCGCGTTCTGGAATATGGCCCGGGAAACCGATGCCACCGCTCTCTTCGAACCCGAGAAGAACGCCTCCTTTGAGGATTTCGCTGGCGATGTATTTGAAGCCCACGCCCGTCTCGATGAGTTCAAGACCGAATTGCGCGCACATGCGGTCGACCATGGATGTGGTGGTCAACGCCTTGACCACCTTGCCGGTCATACCCCGGTTTTTGACGTAGTGGCTCAGCAGCAGGCAAATGATCTGATGGGTTGTCAGCGGAGCTCCATCGCCCATCAGGCCGCCGACGCGATCGGCATCACCGTCAGTGACCAAGCACAAATCGTGCGGGTGCTTCTTGAGGAAAGGAATCGAGCGGATGTAGTTCCGGGCGATGGGCTCCGGGTTGATGCCGGCGAATCCGGGGTTGTGCTCGGCGTTGATGGTGGTCACTCGACAGGTTGTGCCTGCGAGCAGTTCGTCAAAGCACCCAGCACCCACGCCATGCAGCGCCTCATGTGCAAATTTGAGTCCAGAAGCGGCAATGAGAGGAAAATCGACCAGCTTTTTGAGCGCCGCGTAGTGGGCTCCTCGAATGTCTTTGACCGAAACCGAGCGGGCCTTGATGGCTTGCGCCAAGGGCGTGGCGCGGACGGGGTTTCGATCCAGCAGAGCCTCGACAGCCTGACAAATGGCCGGTTCCGCCGAACCTCCATACCAAGCCTTGAGTTTGAACCCGTTGAAGATGGCGGGATTGTGGCTAGCGGTTAGCATCACGCCGCCGATGGCCTTCTGTCGCTTCACCTCGAAGGACACGCTGGGCGTCGGGGTGGGGCGGTCAGTCAGGGTGACGATGAAACCGTTGCCTGCCAGCACTTCGGCCACCCGGGCCGCAAATTCCTCGGAAAGGAATCGACGGTCATAACCGACGATGGCCCGGTCACCGTTAACGCCATCGACCGGGTGGGTTCGCCAATAATCCGCCGTCGCCTGGGCCACTCGGTCCAGATTGGCAAAGGTGAAATCTTCGGCAATGACGGCGCGCCAGCCGTCTGTTCCAAACTTGATGGCTCCCATAGCGTGTTGTTGCGCTATGGGAGCCCAAAGAGGCGCTGAAATCCAGCATCAAGCAGCCACTGCAGACTCCGCCCTGAGCATCACCGGTTGAACGGCCGCGAACTCCCCACGCAAAGGACGGGTCTTGCGGGCAATGTTCCGAGTGTGGGCGTAGACCGTGTTCACCGAAAGGCCCAGTTGGTCGGCAATATCCTGACAGGAGACGCCAGCACCGCGCATGGCGGCGATGTTTCGCTCCCGATCGGAGAGCGGATAGACGCTCTTGAGGGGAGAGGCAGTGCTTTCTACGAGCACATCACGCGAAAGGCCAATGCGGCCGTCCAAAAGCGCTTCGATGGCTCGGGACATGCGTCGGGACTCTGCGTAGTCGACGGACTTGCCGCTATCGATGACGTTTTGAATTTCCACCCAGTTGGAGATGGTTTCGAGCGGGATGAAAAGGGTCTTCCGGGGCCACTGAACCGCAGCCAACATCCGGAAAACAGGCACACCCAAAGCGCCGTTGCCAAAGATGCGAAGGATGGCTCCGTCGCCCTTGCCCTGAAGGATGAGGTCCACCGCCTGTTCGGGGGAGTCGGATTCATGGACCGAGAGGCCTTGGCTTTCGCACAATTCTGCCAAGAAACGGCGAGTCTTGGGGTCTTGATCGGCAACGATGATCTCCAGATCCCGTCCCGGGCCGCTGGGTTCGTCTCCCACGGGTTTCACCTGCTCCAAAATCGCGCGCATGGAGGATGCCTTTTCCGCGTCGGTGGTTCCCGGAGATTCCAATCGATAGAGGCACCCCTTTTGGGAAAGCAGGTACTGCCCGATGCGACCCACGATAGGAGCCGTGAGTAACGCCTTGCCGCGTTCGCCTCGGGACGGATCGGTGGCGTATCCTTTAAGGCGCAGGCCCGCCTTAGAATCGATGAGGTTCCAAGAGTAAAGGCGAACCGTGGAGTCTGGTGAAGTTTCAGGTGATCTGGCGGAACGGTACATGTTTTATTGAGGTTTATTTTAATTAAAAAAACCGGCAGGATCAATCCGGAAATTATTTACACAACAATAAGGGATTAGCATTCAGTACCCAACTGACCCAACGGGAAACCCCTTTGGTCGGGGGGCGGCGCGAGTAGGCGTCGGCTATGCTTTGCAAGTTGCAAGATCGATCACGTGTGCTGATTTCAGCCAATGCCGCCGCCATGTTGATTTCTGTCTCCAACAGGGAAACCCATCGTGTGGAAAGAAGCACCCGCACCAGCCACCGTCGATGTGATGGGTACATGCGAAGCAAGCATTGACGTTCCGAGGGGTGCTCTTCCAAGAACCACCGGAGGTATGCCGAGTGACCCTTGAGGCCTTTTTCGAGGCTAATGCTGGCGCTGTGCATACTGGTTCAGTTCTGTCGCCCTCAACCGTTCCGGACCGCTTGGGTAAGCGAGCTCTAAAGGTCGGGATTAAGTTGGATACGGGTAAATTCTTACCCAACGATTGTCTGTAACGGAAGGTCCACAAAAGCAGTAACGGGTTGTCAGAGGTGCTGCGACACAGTCCTATTAAACGGCCAAATGTGGTGAAGAATTGACAATTTGGTGTGTTGAGGGAGCCTATTTCCGATGAACGTGTATCCAATTGTGGATACCACGTTTCTAGGTTGGGTGAGGTCCGGAGCTGAGATCATCGTTTCCGCGAGCAGCGCAGCCTGAGTCGTTTTTTCTTGGCTGAGAGCCGCTGCCTCAAATGACAGAATGAACAAGAAACACCAGCGTTTCATGGAGAACAACCCGGATGGTCCAAAATGGCTCCAGGGGGGGCGATCCGTTGGGCCCAGTCGTCCGGTTTCTCGGTTGGGTACCGTGTTGTGGCCCGCGATGAGCGCGTGGTTTTCGGTGTTGGCGTTGTTGGCGGCGTTTTTGACAAGGAACACCCAAGCTCAAGTCCAGAAAATCGCCCCAGCGCTGACCGCTCCCATTTCAGAACCTTATTTGAACGAAAGTTGTGGCGAACGCGATGGTTTGCCCGGCGGACCTGT
>CAMATE010000035.1 GCA_945861075.1 Akkermansia muciniphila | reverse complement strand
TCCGTGTAGGCTTTGTGAGTTCAAACGTCTTTTCTGCACCGCCGTATCCATTTCCGATGAAGAGCAATTCCGTTTCCAAACGCTCCGGCATTCTTGCCGGCGGCAACTGGATCATCGATCGGGTCAAGATCGTCGACGCCTATCCCGGGCTCGAGCAGTTGGCCAACATCAAGAGCCAACACCAAGGCACCGGAGGGTCTCCCTACAACGTGCTGCTGGATCTCGCTAAGTTGGGGGTTGAGTTTCCCCTGCTCGGCACCGGTCTGGTGGGCAAGGACGCCTTGGGAGCTTCGATCCTGGAAGACTGTGCCAAGCACAAGATCGATACCCGGTACCTGAAGGCCACAGCCGACGCAGACACCAGCTACACCGATGTCTTCACCGTTCAATCGAACGGTAAGCGGACCTTCTTCCACTACCGGGGTGCCAATGCACTCTGGGATGGCAAGGAGTTGGATTTCTCCAAGATCAAGGCGCGCATTTTCCATCTGGGCTACCTCTTGCTGCTCGACAAGATGGATGTGGTTGCCAAGGACGGAACGACTGCCGCGGCCAAGCTCTTGGCGGCTGCCCAGGCTGCTGGCATGAAGACCAGCATCGACGTGGTCAGCGAGACCGGCGACCGATTCAAGACGGTGGTCACGCCGGCGCTCAAGCACTGCGACTACGCGATCATCAATGAATACGAGGCCGGTATGGTGACCGGTTTCCGCATCCGCAAGGAAGGGGTCTTGGACACGGTTTCGTTGCGCCATGCGGCCGGGGCCATCCTTCAGTTCGGCGTGAAGGAATTGGTGGTGATTCACTTCCCGGAGGGCTGTTTCGCTCGCACCCGCGACGGCAAAGATCACTGGCAGCCGTCTCTCAAGGTTCCGGCCAAGGCGATCGCTGGTTCAGCCGGAGCAGGGGATGCCTTTGCCGCGGGTGTTCTCCTGGGTCTCCATGAAGGCTGGGATCTGCAGAAGTCGTTGCTGACCGGCGTCTGCGCAGCCGCTGCATCTCTTTCGGATCCGACATGCACCGGAGGCATGAAGCCCTTGGCTCAGGTCGAGGCTCTCAAGAAGAAGTACGGAGTGCGTCCTCCTTTGGAACCCGGTGAAGACTGATCGGAGCAGGATCGATTCAGTCACGTCGACATCCTGATCCGCTCCAGGGATTCGATTCAAAAAACAAGCCGCAGGGTTTCCTGCGGCTTGTTTTTTTCGAGGGTCGAGTCCTCGGGATGTTGAACCGCGCGAATCCGCGGACCAACCTCAGGGCAATTCTTCGATGGATAGGTCCTTGAATTGGACGCGGGTTTTTCCATCGCCGTGGATTTGAACAGCCAGCTTGCCGTGGGGCACCACCTTCGGGTCTTTCTCGGTGTAGTCGACCGTTTGGACACCGTTGATTTTCAACGTCACCCGATCGCCGTTGGCTCGGATTTCATAATGGTTCCATTGCCCCGGTTTCACGGCCTTCTTCACGGTCTCCGGGTCGGGTTTGGCGAGGATGGTGTTCCGTCGGGATTCATCGTACAGCGCGCCGTACCAACCTTCGCCGATGTCGGCTTGGTATCCGACCATCTCGTGGTGGTTGGGAATGCGTTCGCTGCGAATCTGGACGCCGGAATTCACAAAACCTTCGGTCCCCTCGATCTTGAACTGCAGGCGCAGGACGAAGTTGGTGTAGCTGCGGGTGCTGGCGAGGAACTCGTTGCGCTTGGCCCGCTGGTCGATGCTGCCGGCGGTGATCGCGCCGTCCTGGACCGACCAAATCTTCGGGTCGCCTTCCCAGCCTTGCAGCGTCTTCCCATCGAAGAGTGACTTGGACTCACCGGCCCACATTGGAAGCGCGAGCACAGCCATGGCCATGAGACGGAACTTGGGAGAAATCATTGTCCGAGTGTGCGTCCCAGCCTCAAGCGAGTCCAGCGTCACCCGATGCAGTGGAACGGGTGGGCTGCATCGACACAAATCTTCGAGTCGATTGCATTCCACCGGATGGGGCCTCGGTCAGTCGTGTGAGGTGTTCAGCTTGCTGCGGAGAGCCTCCACGACTTCCGTTGAAACGAAGGGCGAGACATCGCCCTTCAACCGAGCCACTTCTTTGACCAGGCGCGAACTGAGGAAGGAGTATGAATCCTTGGGCATGAGGAACACGGTCTCCACGTTCTCGTTGAGTTTGCGGTTCATCAACGCGAGTTGGAATTCGAATTCAAAATCGCTCACCGCTCGAAGACCTCGAACCACGGCACAAGCCTTGTGGTGGATAACATAGTCCACCAGCAGGCCCTCAAAGGTCTCCACCACGACATTGCCGAGATTCGAAACGGCCGACAGTGCCATCCGCTTGCGCTCATCGAGACTGAAGAGCGGGTGTTTGCCCTCGTTGCGGGCCACGGCCAGGATCACCCGGTCGAACATTTTGGCAGCCCGCTGGACCACGTCGAGGTGGCCATTGGTGATCGGATCAAAACTCCCCGGATACACAACGGTTCGCATGGGAAAAGCGTATGCAATTCTCAAGAAATGGGAAGTTGTCTGGCAATTCTCGGTGCGGACGACTTTCACGCGAGCCGCCTCTTGGATTGAAAGTTGCCCGATTTTGAGACTCGATGTGGCTGTTGGTTGCTTTACCCACAACTCCGCTCCTCGTTCTCTTGGCGCTGATCGTAGCGAGTTTCTTCTTCGCACTCGCCGAGTCCGCCCTGTTTTCCCTGGGGACTTGGCGCGCGCGGCGTCTTGTCGAATCGGGCCGTCGGGGGAGTGAACGGGTCGGAGCCCTTCTGGCGCAGCCATCGGATGTTCTGGCAGCCATCGCTCTGGGCAATACCCTTTCCAATTCTCTCCTTGTGGCGCTGACCATTGGCGGTGGGTTGGCTTTGGACCCTGGAATCCCCGGGATTTGGTGGGCTGCATTGGGGTTGCTGCTGCTGCTGCTGACTTGCGAAGTAACACCCAAGGCATTGGGTGTCCGCAGTCCAGAGACTTGGGCGCTCCGGGTGGCCGAGCCGCTGTGGTTTTTTGTCAGCCTGACCCGTCCGGTCCGGAAGATCGCGCAAAGATGGGTGGATGGAGCCGTGGAGCGATTGGTTCCCAAGTCTGCCAAGGTTCAAGCGGGTGTGTCGGACGATGAATATGCCGATCTCATTGAACTGGCCCATCAGCAGGGAACCCTGGGAGCGGGCGAGAAGGAGATACTCCTGCAAGTGCTCTCTCTGGATGAGCGAACCGCACGCGATGTGATGCAGCCTCGGGCCAGGATGGTTCTTTTGCCCGATGATTTGCCGATGGATCAGATGGTCGAAGAGGCTCGGAAATCCGGGCATCACTGGATCCCCCTGTACGACGAATCCCCCGACAATGTGGTGGGTGTTTTGAACACCCGAACCCTGTTGCTCGATGCCAACGCGGACCTCTTCATGGCGATGGAGTTTCCGTCTTTCGTTCCAGAGAGCATGAATCTCCTGAAGCTCTTCGAAGCCATGCAGCGGCAGCATCGCGGCGTGGCCATCGTTCTCGACGAGTATGGAAGCACGGCCGGGTTGCTAACCTTGCAAGATATTCTTGTCTCCGTCGTCGGTCCCATCCGTCGAGAAGGAGAAGCTCAAGGCTTTGTCTTCGAGTGCCTTGCTCCAGGCCGATGGAGGGTCAATGGGGCCATGCGTCTCGATGATTTCCGCCGCGAGTATCCGGCACTGAATCCTCCCGATGATGTGGAAACTCTGGCTGGCCTTGTTCTGTGGCTCGCTGATGTGGTTCCGACCGTGGGAGAGGTGTTTCGACATCAAGGCCTTCGGATCACAGTCAAACTGGCGGATGAGCGACGGATCCGCGAGTTGCTGGTAGAAACGGAGGCGGCTCTGTGAACCACGAAGTGATGCATTGGGTTTCCATGGCGGGATGGCTGTTGGTGTCCTTCTTCCTCTCGGGCATGGAGGCCGGGGTGTTTGCTTTGAGTCGGTTGCGGGTGCGCCAAAGGGCTCGAGCGGGTAGCGGCAATGCCCGACGTTTGTTGGCCTACATGGATCGGCCGGAGGATTTCCTTTGGACCATTCTCGTTGGAAACACGGTGGCCAATTTTGCAGCCGTGGCCCTCATTTGGCAGGATCTTCAGAGTTGGGCTCGGGGACGTGAGTGGATGTTATGGCCGATGTTGTTGGCAACGGGCCTAGCGGTTTACCTCATTTGTGAATTGTTGCCCAAGCGCTTGTTCCAGCGCATGCCCAACCGCCTTTGTCTGTGGCTGTTGCCCGTCTTTGCCGCCATCCATTGGATGCTCTCTCCTGCTGTTTTTCTGGTGGGTCGATTTGCCCAGGCGCTCCTTTGGGTAACGGGTGACCGTGCGCTCAGCAGCCGACTGTTTGCCAACCGGGACGAACTCAAGGCGTTGATCCAATCGAGCACCGGTGAATTGTCCAAGACAGAGCGTTCCCTCATCAACCGCGTGATCGACGCCCAGAACCTCACCCTTTCGCGTGTGGCCAAGCCTCTGGATTCGGCTCAATCCGTCACGGCTTCAGCGAGCCTCGAAGAGATTCGGGATTTGTGTCGACGGGAGGGGCGAACCCGAATGCCCGTTTGGAACACCCAAGGATCCGGTCGAAGGATCGAGGGAATCATCAGCCTCAAGGATGTGCTGTATTCGGAGCAGAATGGTCGCCGCAAAACTGCCCGGGATTGGCTGCGGCCCGCCCTGTTCCTCGACGATTCCATGCGCATCGAGGAAGCCCTGAGGGTCTTTCAACGGTCTGGCGAACACCTGGCGATCGTCCGGGGCCCCGGAGGCGTTGAGATGGGGATCGTGACCCTTTCCGATGTCTTGGGCGCTTTGTTCCTGGAGGTCCAGTCATGAGCGAGCCTTCCTCGTTTTTGGAAGTGGCGGGAAAACTATCACTGGCTCTGGCGCTGGTGGCCTTCAACGGATTTTTCGTCGCGGCTGAATTCGCGTTGGTGAAGATCCGGGATACCCAGTTGGAAGGGTACATTCAGCGGCGTCACCGACGGGCCGGGATGGTGCGTCACATCCTTTCCCACCTCGATGGGTATCTGAGCGCCTGCCAGTTGGGCATTACGCTTGCCAGTCTGGCCTTGGGTTGGGTCGCTGAACCGGTTTTTGCGGCCCTTTTGGAGCCGGTCTTCGGATGGTTCCAGATTGAGTCGGAACGGTTGCGCCACCTGCTCTCGGCCTCGGTGGGCATTATGGTGGTGACCTTCTTCCATGTCGTGGTGGGTGAGCAGGCGCCCAAGTTCATCGCCATCAAGCGCCCACTACCGTCGTCGCTCTGGGTGGCTTATCCGCTCCATTGGTTCTATGTCCTGACCTATCCCTTGATCTGGGTTTTGAACTGGACCTCGCTTTGGGTGCTGCAACGCCTGGGGATTGAGTCCTCGGGTCACGGAGAGGTGCACTCCGAAGATGAACTGCGATTGATGCTCGGATCCACGCTGGCGGCCGGAGGCAGTTCGGTGTTGGCGCGGGAAATCGTCCAGAACTCCCTGGATCTGGGCCGCCGTCGGGTCCGCGAAGTGATGCGCCCGAGGCGGGAAATCGTGGCCTTGGATCTCCGACGATCCATTGCGGATTGCCTTCGGTTGGCCGACGAGACCCGGTACTCACGGTTTCCGTTGAGTGACGGGGGTGATCTCGACCGCCTGGTGGGCGTGGTGCACGCCAAGGACATCTACCTGCGACGAGACGTCAAAGGGTCCGCTTCCATTCTGCGATCCAGTTCCAAGCCAGTGATCTATGTCCCTGAAACCGCTCGGCTCGATCGTTTGCTGCAACTCTTCCTCGATCGGCGCCTCCATTTGGCAGTGGTGGTCGATGAGTACGGAAGCACCGTGGGCATGGTGACTTTGGAGAATGTTTTGGAGGAATTGGTTGGGCAGATCCAGGACGAGTTCGATCAGGAAAAGCCACGCATCGAAGTGCTCGGGGCCTCTCAGTGGCGTCTGGATGGATCCCTTCCGCTGTTCGAACTGTCGGAGTTGGTCAAAGAATCGGTGGATGCTTCCGAGGTTCATACCGTGGGTGGCTGGATGACCGAACAATTGGGAGGCTTCGCCAAGATGGGGGACACCGTGGCCCTGGGTGCCTATCAACTCACTGTTTGCGAGTTGGATGGCATGCGGGTTTCGAGGGTGCTGCTCCTTCAGACAACCTCTCCGGTCACTGGTTCTGGCGATGCAGAGCCAGGTCACTGATGCGGATGCTTGCGAGTACGGTGTTGGACGAAAATCCCAACCAGCGCAACGAGGGTGACCGAGACTGCGATCGCAGCACCACCCCAGCGCCTGGTGACCATCAAGGCAAAGATCTGGGTCAGGGTCAGAGCGAACCAGAATCCGGCGGGCCAGGGATTCGGTGCTTCAGGGATAGGCTTTTTCACCAGGAGCCAAACGCTGGCCGATAACAGGGCCAATCCCGTTCCCGCGATTTGAATCGTGCATCCGAGAAGCGAGGGATTCAGGCCTACAGAAATTTGGGTCAAACCGATGGACACGGCCGATATCCACGTCGTTCCCACGAGGACCCACACACCATAACCGGTTTGTCCGCGCCATGGGCGGAGCAGGTAGCGGATGAGCCCACGGCTGCTGAGAATGTGGCTGAACCAGATCAGGACATTCAGCATCAGGGCAGCTCGAGAACGACTTCCTTGAGAGATCGCCAGAAGGGATCCAACGACGGAGATCAACCCGGCAGCCGCGACCGTGTTCTGCGTGGGTAGCCAGCAGTGGGTTTCCATGGCGATGGCTCCAGTGAAACACGCCAGTAGCCAACCTGCTGGCGCCGCGGTCCCGGTTTCGATGGGGATTTGGATCGCAGCCCAGCTGAGAACCGTTGCCCAACCCAGACCACGGCCCGCCCATCGCAGGGACGTCGGTATGGGTTTCAGTGGAGCTCCCGGGTTGGACATGAGGCGGCCGCATTGAACACCAGACGGGCATCCCTGACCACCGGAAGCCTCTCCGACTCCTTCCGGCGGAGTTCGTGTGGTTGAACCATCGGCTTTCTTGTTCGCCGGAGGGCTTGGCGGTAATGTCGAATCCGTGACGCGCATCATCATCAATGGTTCCAAGGGGCGGATGGGTCAGGCACTGCTGGCGTGTGCCAAAGATCATCCGGAATTGCAGGTCGTTGCCGGGCTGGATGCCGGGGACGATCTGGCTTCGGTCCTGCCGCAGGCCGATGCGGTCATCGACTTCACTCACCACGATGCCACCGCCCATGTCGCTGCCCTGTGCGCGGCCCATGGCAAGGCCTTGGTCATTGGCACCACCGGGCATAGCGAGGCCGAAAAAGCCGCCATCCGCTTGGCCGCGGCCAAGATCCCAATGGTCTGGGCTTCGAACTATTCGACCGGGGTCAACACGCTCTTCTGGTTAACCCGGAAGGCTGCCGAAATTCTCGGGCCATCCTTTGATCTGGAAGTCATTGAGACTCATCACCGACTCAAAAAGGATGCACCGAGTGGAACTGCGACCACCTTGTTGGAAATTCTGGGAGACGTTCGCAAAGTTCAATTGGAGGAAGCCCTGCGGCACGGTCGCCATGGCATCGTTGGAGCGCGTACTCCTTCCGAGATCGGTATTCATGCGGTGCGCGGTGGCGATGTGGTGGGCGATCACACGGTTCTCTTTGCGGCGGTCGGTGAGCGGGTGGAATTGACCCACAAGGCCAGCAGTCGGGACACGTTTGCACAGGGAGCACTGCGAGCCTCTGGTTGGGTGGTGGGCAAAGCTGCGGGCATTTACAGCATGCAGGATGTTCTGGGTTTGCACTGAGCCCGAAGGAGCATTTGAGCCTGATTCCTTGATCCCATGGTTTCTGAAACCGTTCAGGCCGTTGTCGCGTTTGGATCCAACCTGGGAGATTCAGCGTCCTTGATCCGTTGGGCGATGGATCGACTCGAAAGCCGATCAATAGGCCCATTGCTGCGATCCTCCTTGTGGTCCAGTACCCCGGTGGATTGTCCGCCCGGTTCCCCCATCTTCACCAATGCGGTGGCGATTTTGACGCCTTGGCAGGGTGATTCGCCGGAAGCGTGGTTGGCCTTCTTGCAAACCGTTGAGAAGGAGGCAGGGCGGCGTCCCAAGTTGGTGCACAACGAATCGCGTCCCCTGGATTTGGATTTGATCGTCTGGGGAAACCAGACACGCAACACGAGGGAATTGATCTTGCCCCATCCTCGAGCCCAGGAGCGCCGTTTCGTGCTGCAACCCCTGGCGGAATTGGTTCCGGGCTACTGTTTTCCGGGCCAGTCTTTGTCGATCACCGATCTCCTTCATCGCCTCCCACCGGATGACCAACTCCGGGTTTGTGCTGCTAGAAAGTGATCGTGGCCCGTTGTGGCGGTGCCATCTCAAGGTTGACGAGATAGCCAGCCGATAGAATCTGAAGCCCGTGAGACACGCTCCGATACCGTCCGCTCTCTTTGCCCAGAACCGAAAGCGCCTTCGCGCCATGTTGCCTCCGGGTGCGGTGGCCATTCTCAATGCCAATGATGTGCTTCCCACCAATGCCGATGGGACACTGAGGATGATGCCCAACACCGACCTGTTCTACTTGAGCGGTATCGAGCAGGAGGAGACCGTCCTGGTGATTTTCCCGGATGCCGACGATGAGCGGATGCGGGAAATGGTGTTCCTGCGCGAGACCAGCGAGCTCATCGCCATTTGGGAAGGTCACAAGTTGACCAAGGTCCAGGCGACCGAGGTTTCCGGGATCCGCTCGATCCATTGGTCAACGGATTTCCCGCGGATGCTCCATCGGTTGATGTGCGAGGCTCAGTCGGTCTGGCTCAACACCAACGAGCACAAGCGTGCGGTGGTCGAAGTGGAATCGCGGGATGTGCGATTCATTCGAGACCTGCGTGCCCGATATCCGCTGCATGATTTCCGGCGTTTGGCTCCGTTGCTCCACACGCTCCGTGTGGTGAAGGATCCGATGGAGGTGGAGCTCATCCGCCACGCCTGTTCCATCACCAAGGCTGGTTTCGAGCGGGTTTGCCAATTCGTGGAACCGGGCGTCAACGAATGCGAGGTGGAGGCGGAATTCGCCCATGAATTTGTCCGTCGTCGGGGCAGTTTCGCTTACAATCCAATCATCGGTGCGGGAAGGAATTCCTGCGTGCTGCATTATCTCGAAAACGATCAGGTGTGCCGGAGTGGTGATGTGTTGTTGCTCGATGTGGCAGCCAGTTATGCGAATTACAATTCAGACCTGACGCGCACCATCCCCATCAATGGCCGCTTCACCCGTCGCCAGCGACAAGTGTACGACGCGGTGCTCCGGGTGCTGAGGGCTTCGACGGCCGGCCTCACTCCGGGGAAGCTGTGGAGTCAGTGGCAAGCAGAGGCCGAAGATCTGGTCGCGCAGGAATGCGTTGGTCTGGGTTTGCTGAAGCCGAAAGACCTCAAGGTCAAGGTGAGTGATCCCAGCAAGAAGCCGGTCAAGAAGTGGTTCATGCACGGCAATGGCCACCCGATTGGGTTGGATGTCCATGACCTCGGGCACATGAGCCAACCGTTTGCTCCGGGTTGGGTGATGACTGTGGAACCGGCCATCTACATCCCGGAAGAAAACCTCGCCGTGCGTCTGGAGAACGATGTGCTGATCACAGAGAACGGGCCTGTCGACCTGATGGCGGATATCCCCATTGAGGCCGACGAAATCGAGGCGCTGATGAAGTGAGGGTGGAGTAAAACACCTCAGCTGAGTTCAACGCTTGCGCTGGAGTTCCAGTTCCGGAATCAGCGCTTGGAGTTCGGTTTCGGCCGCTCTGAGGAGGTCTTCGATCAATTCCCACTGACCGGTGGATGCCTGGTTTTCCAGTCGCCCCGCCGCGTCCCCCAATCGTCGGGCGCCGAGGTTGTTGGCGCTGCCTTTCAGGGTGTGGGCTGCCGATTGGACGCCCGCGGAATCCTGGCGGGCCGATGCGCTCTTGGCCTCCTCAAGACGAGAGGGCGTGTCGCGCAGGAACAGGTCGATGATCTCGACAACAGGATCGGGCTCCCCCTCAAAGCGAAGGGTTCGCAGAGAATCCAGCAGGGACGAATCGAGCACAAGCATCGTGTCCGGGCGCGTGGATTCGCTGCCAGGCGGTTGGGACCGCTGTTGTGACGCAGTTTGGGATGGATCACCCATCCAGGTTGCCGGTGGGGCTCCAATGGCCCGGTTCAAAACCCCGGGGAGTTGGTCGAGATCCAATGGTTTGGTGAGAAATTCATCCATGCCGGCCGCGAGGCATTTCTCCCGATCACCGGCCATGGCATTGGCGGTCAGGGCGATCAGGAAAGCCGGTGGGCGGTTACCCAATTTGCGATCTGCCTCCATGAGACGGATTTCTCTCGCCGTTTCATAGCCATCGAGTTCGGGCATTTGGCAATCCAGGAAGACCGCGTCAAAGGGTTCCCGGAGCAGGGCCTGCAAGGTTTCGCGACCATTGGATGCCACGGCAACGCTATGTCCGAGTCGTCGGAGTTGGGTCACGGCCAACTTCTGGTTCACCAGGTTGTCTTCAGCCAGCAGCAATCGCAATGAGCGCCCGTTGGGGTTGATGGTCAAAGGAAGGGCTTCCACCAAATTGGGGCCGCCCATGAGGCTTTCGCCTGCCGACAGCGCTCTCAGCGCTTCTCGAAGACGCGATTGTTTAAAGGGTTTGATGAGGTGCCCAGCGATGCCGACGGTGCGCAGCAAATTGGGGTCGGGTCGCTGGGAAACCGCCGCCACGAGGATGATACGGACCGAGGCAATGGCCGCGATGCAGTGCACTTCATGGGCTACGGTCAGTCCGTCCATGTCGGGCAATTGCAAGGCGATGAAGGCGGCGTCAAAGGGAGTGCCTGACTCCGCGGCCTGAGCCAACGCATCAATCGCTGCGGCGGCCGTGGGCACGGAGGTCACGCAAGCTCCGCAACGTCCCATTTCGTGGTGGAACGATGCGCACGTTGCCGGATGGGCATCAGCGATCAGCAGTTTGAGGGGTATCTGATTCGGCGCCGGAGGGCATGGGCTGACGATCTCGAAGAGCGCCGTCATGGTGAAGGTCGACCCATGGCCCGGATCGCTGCTCACCTCGATGTCGCCGCCCATCCTTCGTGCCAGTTCTCTTGAAATGGAGAGGCCCAGTCCGGTGCCACCGAAGCGTCGGGTGGTGGAACCGTCGGCTTGCGTGAACTCTTGGAAGATTCGGTTCAGTGCTGCCGGTTCGATGCCGATTCCGGTGTCCATCACGCGGCAGGCGATCCGGCAGCGAGCGGATTGGATTTCCACGACATCGATGATCACCGTGACCTCGCCCTTCTGGGTGAACTTGATCGCATTGCCCAGCAAGTTGGTCAGCACTTGTCGGATGCGACCCGGATCGCCGCGCAGCATCGCAGGCAGCGCGTGGTCGATTCGGGTGGCCACCTCGACGCCCTTGGCCTGGGCGATTTCCACCAGCAGCTCGACGGTGTCTTCAACGATGGGTCTCAGGTCGAACTCGATGTTTTCAAACGCCAGTTTACCGCTCTCGATCTTGGAGAAATCGAGGATGTCATTGAGCACCTTGAGGAGATTCTGGGCGCTGTGCAGCACGGTGCCGGCATATTCGCGCTGCTCCGGATTGAGCGGGGTGTCGAGCAGGAGACGGGCGAATCCGATGATGCCGTTCATCGGAGTGCGGATTTCGTGCGAGGTGTTCGCTAGGAACTGAGATTTGGCCCGAGCGGATTCGATGGCGACATCGCGGGCCGCGGCGAGTGCGGCATTGGCCTCGTTGAGATCCTTTTCGGCCTGCTTGCGGGCGGTGATGTCCTCAACAGTTCCTTCGTAGTACAGGAGATTTCCAGTGGAGGCTTCACGGACAGCCCGGGCATTCTCACTGATCCAGATCTTCCGGCCATCCTTCCGGTACACCTCGCTGTCGAAGTGGTCGATCTTGTCGTTGCGGTTGAGAAGTTCTTCGAAGCGGTCGCGTTGTTTGGGATCAACGTAGAGTTGCTGCTCGATGTCGGTCCGGCTGGCCAAGAGTTCGTCGACGGTGTCGAAACCGTACATCTTGGCCAGAGCGAGATTGGCGTTGAGGTAGCGGCCGTCGGGGGTGGTTTGGAAAATGCCGTCCACCGCGTTCTGGACCAATCCGCGGTAGTTGGCCTCGGTGCGCTCCAACTGTTCTCGAGCCGTCTGGAGTTCGGTGATGTCTCTCGAAAGACCGAAGGTGCCCACCACCTGTCCGTTCGGGGATCGCAGTGGCATTTTGCTCGTGAGGGCCCATCGGACCCGGCCGCCGGGCAGGCTTTCCTTCTCGAGTCTCGCAAGGATGGGTTGGCCGGTCCTCAGGATCGTGAGTTCGTCCGAGCGGGCGGCGTCGGCGTATTGACGCTCGAAGAAATCGTGATCGGTCTTCCCGATCAGGTGACTCGGGTCCGGCACCCCGACTCGATCGGCGAGGGCTTGGCTGGCACGCGTGATCCGAGAATCGCGGTCCTTGAAATAAATGGCGTCGGGCGCGTGTTCCAGTAGGGCATGCAGCAGGTCGCGTTCATGGGCCAACTGTTCCTCCGCCCGTTTTTCCTGCGTGACCTCCCAGAAACTGCCCTGGATTCCCACCGGTTGACCGCTGGCATCGAGAAGCAGCGTCTTGATGACATGGAACCAGTGGCGCTGACCATCTGGCGTCACATTGACCTCGGTTTTTTCGACGGGATTGCCGCTGTTGATGACCTGCCGGTCGTCTTCGACATAGCGGCGGGCCAATTCTTCCGGGAACAGGTCGAAGTCGGTGACCCCGATGAGCTGGCTCTGATGACGTTGGAGCGTGCGGCAGAACGCGCCGTTGACGAAGGTGAAGCGACCGTTGAGGTCTTTGCGGAAGATATTCTGGGGCAGGGACTCCACCAGTGCCTGAAAATAGGCCTCGTTGTCGCGGAGGCGCGTCTCGGTTTGACGTTGCTGTTCGGTGGTGGCCGCCAAATCGGTGGCCTGGCGCCGCAGTTCCAGATGGACGATCACCTGACGGGCGACGGTCTGAAGGCCGGCCCGTTGACCGGCATTGAGTCGCCTTGGAGATCGGTCCAGCACCGCGATGACGCCAGCGATACCGCCCGAGGGTACCCGCACCGGAAGGCAGGAAAGCCATCGCCAACCCTCGGGCAACTGGCTCGGTGCATCACGGATTTCGATCCAGTCGTGAATGCTGACGGCGGCCTGAGAAATGATCGGGAGAACCGCCTGGATGAATTCCGGGGAACAGCCGGTTTGGCCGACGGGTATCCAGCCGGCGTGCTCATCGAGCGCGACAATGGCCGCCGGCGCGAAGCTGACCTGAGCCGCGAGGTTGGCCAGCTCATCGAGCGTGCCACCGGGTCTGGGGGCGGCGTTCATCATGGGCTCACCTTACCCGCCGCCCCCGGGGTTGGTCACCCGGAAAGGGCTGCTTCGCATCCACCGTGATCCACCGGATTCGGCGGTTGCCTCAGTAGGGCAGGGGGAAACGGGCCGTCAGCGCCTTGACGCGATCCCGAACCTTGGCCGCCGTGGCGGGGTTGGCGATGTCGAGGAGCACCTCGCTGATCATGTCGGCGATGGCCATCATTTCCGGTTCGCGCATGCCGCGGGTGGTGACCGCCGGGGTTCCCAGGCGAACACCGCTGCCTTCGAAAGGCGAACGCGTCTCGAACGGAATGGTGTTTTTGTTGGTCGTGATGCCAGCCACATCGAGGGCCAATTGGCATTGCTTGCCGGTCAACCCGCGGGCGCCGACATCGACGAGCATCAAGTGATTCTCGGTACCGCCGCTGACGATGCGGAATCCATTGCGCTTCATGCCCTCACACAGTGCGGCCGCGTTGCGGACAATTTGTTGCTGGTAGGCCTGGAAGCCGGGTTGCAGGGCTTCGTGGAAGCAAACGGCCTTGGCCGCGATGACATGCATCAGCGGGCCGCCTTGGATGCCTGGGAACACCTGAGAGTCGATGGCCTTGGCGTACTGCGCCTTGCACAAGATGAGTCCGCCGCGCGGGCCGCGCAGGGTCTTATGGGTGGTGGTGGTGACGAAGTCGGCATGCGGAACCGGGCTGGGATGAACCCCCGCAGCAACGAGGCCGGCGATGTGGGCGATATCGGCCAAGAGCATCGCGCCGACCTCACGGGCGATTTCACCCATGCGTTGGAAATCAATGCGGCGCGAGTAAGCGGAAGCTCCGACGGTGATCATCTTGGGCCGGTGCTCGCGGGCCATGTTGGCGAGCTGGTCGTAGTCGATGAGTTCGCTGTCCTTGCCGACGCCGTAGTGAACGATCTCGAAGAACTTGCCGGAGAAGTTGGCCTTGTTGCCGTGGGTCAGGTGGCCGCCGTGGCTCAAGTCCATGGTCAGCAGCTTGTCGCCGGGCTTCAGCATGCTGAAGTAGACGGCCATGTTGGCCCCGGAGCCGGAGTGGGGCTGTACGTTGGCGTGTTCGGCACCGAAGAGTTTCTTGGCCCGATCGATGGCCAGTTGCTCGGCCTCGTCGACATATTCACAACCGCCATACCAACGCTTGCCCGGATAGCCTTCGGCATACTTGTTGGTGAGCACGCTGCCCTGAACCTCCATAACGGCCGGGCTGGTGAAATTCTCGCTGGCGATCAACTCGATGTTCTCGAGTTGGCGGGAACGTTCGTGGCGGATGATATCGGCGATTTGCGGATCAACGGTGGCGAGTGATGTGGACATGTCTGGTTCGATCTTGTTCACGCGGCGCAGGTGGCGGCCGCCTTCAAAAGGGGTTTGGAGAAAGCTTTCGATGATTTGCAAGGCCTCGTCGGGGGAGACGAAGCGGGCGCCGAGACACAGGACGTTGGCGTCGTTGTGCTGCCGCGCAAGCGCCGCGCCTTCAAGGTTGTGAACCAGTGCCGCGCGGATGCCCGGAACCTTGTTGGCCGCGATGCTGATGCCCACGCCGGTGGAGCAGATGAGGATCCCGAAGTCGGCTTCACCCGAGGCCACCTTGCGGGCGACGGACTGGGCATGGTCGGGATAGTCGGTGGATTCGGGGCCGTGGGTGCCTTCATCCATCACCTGAACACCCATCTGGGACAAGACGGGTGCGAGAACCTTTTTGAGCGCGAAGCCGGCGTGGTCGGAGCCCATCGCCACGATCATGGCTGGGCGGGTTGTCCCACCTTCCTGAATGAACCGAACCGCAGCATCGACCGCGTGTCGGATCTGGTCGCGGCATTCGATGTAGCCTTCCAATGGGCCGCCGATGGGGTCGTGGATGTCGAGGTCGAGATCACTGACGTCGTCTTCAAACTCGCGGAGAACGAAGAGCTTCTCGGCCGCCTCGGGGTAAAGCGAGACGATGCCTTCGACGTGTCCGCGGGTGAGCCCGAAAATGTAGTCGGCCTCTCGCACCAAACGTCCGGTCAGCATCTGGGCCCGGTGCTGTGAGATATCGAGCCCCATTTGACGAATGGCCGTGACCGAGTGCGGACTCACGGCTTGGCCGTTCAGGGCGTTGATGCCCGCGGAGACCACCTGCCAATCCTGAGAATTACCCAAGGCCTTGCTGGCCAGAGCGGCAGCCATGGGGCTGCGGCAGGTGTTGCCGGTGCAGACGAACAGCAGGGTCTTCATGCGCGGAAATAATCAGACATCGGATGGTGTGGCTTCATGGAGTCCGGTCAACGCTGATGTCGATGGGGGGATTCCCGTCTTGATCGGAGATCGCATTCCGGTGCTGGTGAGTCTTCTTAGTGCTGACTCCAGCCCCAACGACGGCTGAGTGGCCAGAAGACCCAGCCGGATTTGCCGACGATGCGTTCCTGAGGGAAATCGGGCACCGGCCACATCCGGGAGTCGGAGCTGTTCATGGTGTTGTCCCCAAGGCAGAGGACATGACCCGGTCTCACGGTCACCTCGTCTTTGGAATTCCGGAAATTCGGGGTGCTGAGGGACATTGCCTCCAGGCGGGACTTCTGCTGAGCAAAGCGCCCGTTTTTGGAACTGTCGGCGGTAGCCAATGAGGCATTGGTGAATCCGCGCCATGCTTTGACCTTTTCCTCAGCGATGGCGTTGAGTTGCTGCGCAGCCGAGGCATCCCGGCTGTGCTGGAGTTCGTACTCCGCCTCGTGGGTCGAAAACCAACTGCCTTCGGCAAAACCGATCCCATTCACGTGGCCGGAATAGCTGCTGGATGCCGGATGCTTGGCCGTGTCGAAGCCGTAGATGTCTGAGAAACCGGGAGTGGTGCTGTCCAGACGCTGTCCATTGATCACAATATGACGGTCGTCGCCGATCCGGACTTTTTCTCCTCCGAGGCCCACCAGTCGCTTGATGTAGTGGGTATTGGCCGTCATTCCGGGATGCTGCATCGATTTGAAGACGACGGTGTCGCCGCGCTGCGGATTGCGGAAGTTGTAGGTGAGTCGATCGACCATGAGCCGGTCGCCCGATTTGACGCGGCAGCGAATGATGGGTTCGCCTTTCTTGAAGGAGCGTTGGGGCAGGGTGCCATAGTCATTGGCCAAGCCCATGTGGCGCATGAAGTCACTGGGACCCTCGCTCATGGAGGTGCTCACGGTGTAGACAGTGCGTCCGACCTCGACATCGAAGGATTTGCGAACAAGGCCGTTGATTCCTCCGGATCGGGCTGACGGACCAACCCCGCCTAATTCTCCGTCATCTAGGGCGATGACCTCGTAATAGTGGTAACCGAAGAGCGCCCATTCGACAGCCTGGACCGCCAGGTTCGGAACCGATCCGCCATTGTAGCGCAGGTCTTCGCAGGTGATGCCGTTGAAGGTCGGTTGGGCCGATCCCGTGGGAATGGCCATCGGCTGAAAGTAGAATTGTCGGAATGCGAATAGCACGATCCCCATGGTGAGGAGACTTTCCACATTCTCGCGCATGGAGGCGTGCGGATAGGCCAACAGGGACGTTTGAGCCGTGGCTTCCACCCGGGTCATGGCGGCCACGATGTCCTCACGCGTTCCGCTGGACCGCATGGATTCCAAGTGCTGGATGGCCGCCTCCAACTCGGTGATGCGGGCAGGGGTCAGCAGGTCGCGCTGGTGGTCCAGGATCTTCTGAGCCTGTTCGGCCAGGTGACCCGCCTCGCGATAGCTCTTCCAGAATACGTGGCGGAATAGTGACATGCGGCTCTGGAAAGGTCCGGGAATTCAGCGCGAGGATCTAGTGAAAATCGAGATCGTCCGAGGCTCTGTTTTCCAAGGTTTCAGTCCTGAACACAGTTTGCTTCCTAGCCGGCGGTGAATCCGACAGGGTCACGCGCAGTGAAGCTCTTGTTTTTGGGGGATATCGTGGGTGAACCCGGTCGTCGTGCCGTCCGAATGCTGCTGGAAGATCTGGTAGAGCGGGAGGGTATCGATTTCGTGGTGGCCAACGGTGAGAACAGCGCCGGCGGGAATGGCATCACCGCAGGCATCGCCTCGGAATTATTCGGCTACGGCGTGGACATCATCACCACGGGCGACCATGTCTGGGACCAAAAGGAAACGGCTTCGTTCCTGACCACCGAATCCCGTGTCTTGCGCCCGGCCAATTATCCGCCGGGAGTTCCTGGCAGCGGGGTGATTGTTTGGAACAAGCCCGGTTTGCCTCCTGTGGCCGTGTTGAACCTCCAAGCCCGGACATTCATGCCTTCCTTGGAAAACCCCTTCCTGCTGGCGCAATCTGAGGTGGCCCGTCTGCGAACCGCCACCCGGATCATCCTGGTGGACTTCCATGGTGAGGCGACCTCGGAAAAGATCGCCATGGGCCGGATGCTCGACGGATCGGTGTCGGCCGTGATCGGTACTCACACCCATGTGCAAACGGCGGATGAACAAGTCTTCCCAGGTGGCACCGCTTACCTCACCGACGCCGGATTCACCGGTCCTCATGATTCCGTGTTGGGCAGGCAAATTGAGCCCGTGCTGAAACGGTTCCAGACCGGCTTGCCGCAGCGCTTCGAGGTGGCCAATGGTCAGGTGCGTCTCCAAGGTGCCTTGGTGGACATCGACCCGGCAACGGGGCGTGCGAAATCCATCCGTCGCATCTCGGAGTTGTTGGACTGATTCAGCCCATCCAGCGAAGCACCGCCCGCCATGGCTCGAGTTTCAAAAACGCAATGGAGTTTTGCTGGCGACCTCTTTCCCGAGGCAGGCCAGAAGCCAACGGAGTCGGTGAGTGAACTGACCCAAAAGCTCAAGCAGCAGTTGGAGAGCGGGTTTGCCGATCGACGCGTGGCCGGTGAGGTTTCGAATTTTCGTCTGCAAGGTTCCGGTCACGCTTATTTCGTCCTCAAGGATGCCGGTGCCCAATTGAGTTGCGTGCTCTTCCGTGGACAAGGGGGTGCGGGTCGGGCCGCTCTCCGGGATGGCGCACAAGTGGTTCTCGGGGGCGACATCACGGTCTACGAGCCCCGCGGCAACTACCAACTGCGCGTCACGTCTGTGGAAGTGCAGGGGGTGGGGGCGTTGCAGGCCGCCTTCGAGCGACTGAAGGAAAAGCTGTCTGCGGAGGGCCTCTTCGACGCCGACCGCAAACGCCCCATCGCCCGGTATCCGGGCCGCATCGGGCTGGTGACTTCGGCGACCGGTGCGGCCATCCAAGATGTACTGCATGTGCTGTCCCGACGGTTCTGCCCTGAGGTGATCCTCAATCCGGTTCGGGTGCAGGGATCGGGTGCGGCGCAGGAAATCGCTGCCGCCATCGGTCGTCTGAACCGCTTTTCCAAGTCGGTACAGCCATTGGATGTGATCCTGGTGACCCGCGGCGGTGGTTCTCTGGAGGACTTGTGGTGCTTCAATGAAGAGGTGGTGGCCCGGGCCATCGCCGCCTCGGAGGTTCCGGTCGTTTCGGCCGTGGGCCATGAGATCGATTTCACCATCTCGGATTTCGTGGCCGATTTTCGAGCAGCCACTCCCAGCGCCGCTGCGGAGATCCTGACCCAGGACTGGGTGGACAGCCGAGATTTCGTGGAATCGGCCGGACGTCGTTTCGCGCTGTTGGCGCAACGCCGGTTGGAACGTTCCCGAAACGGCATGGAGGGTTGGGTTCGACGTTGGAGTCGGTTGCACCCGAGGCGGCGGTTGGAGGCGCGGTCCCAACGTCTGGACGATGCGGTGGAGTCCCTGCGTCGAGAAGTCGCTCGATCGGTTCGCATTCTCGGTCGGGTTTTGGAGGGCCACCGTCAGCGGATGCTCTCTCAGCGCCCTCGGACGCGGGTGAAAGCGGGGCAGCAGGAGTTGTTGCGACTGCGCTCGGCCTTGGCAGCGATTCCAAGTCGGGAGTTGCTGCGTCGTCGCCAACGATTGGATGGTTTGGTGACCCGGTTGCGGTTGTTGTCGCCTCAGAATGTCTTGGACCGAGG
>CAMATE010000034.1 GCA_945861075.1 Akkermansia muciniphila | reverse complement strand
GAGTTCATGCCATCCACCCCGGAAACGTTGTTGCCCAAGGTCATCAACGCCCGGCCGACCCGACCGTCGATGGGCGATCGGATTTGGGTGTAGTCCAGGTTGAGTCGAGCCGTCTCGAGATGGGCCATCACGGCCGCCAAGGCTGCCTTGGATTCGCCCATGCGGGCATCCCTTTGATCAGCACCTTCCACCGAAATGGCCTGGGTCTTCAGCAGTTGCTCGGCTCGAACCGACTCCCGCCCCGCCGTAGCCAGCCGGACCTTCGCCGAATCCACCTCCGCCTCGGCCCGCTGCACCGCCGCTACGAAAGGTCTCGGGTCGATGATGAAGAGCACCTGTCCCTTCCGGACCGCCTGTCCGGCCTGAAAACGCACCTCCGTGAGGTAGCCCGAAACGCGAGGACGGATCTCAACCGATTCCACAGCTTCAATGCGGCCGCTGAGTGTCTCCGTCGGAGTGAAGGGGATGGACTCCGGCGGGGCGACCGTCACCACCGCTGGAGCCGCGGCCGAAGCTGCAGGCGCAGCCGTGTCGGCAGGAGAACATCCGGTGCCCAATCGAGCGACCAGGAGGAGGGGCAAGACCGTTGGAGGTACCCATCGAAGGTTCGAGATCATGAAAAATCGGAGATCCATCACTGAAAGGAGAACTAACCATCGGCGGAATAGCCGCAAAGAAAGCGGGTCGGAACCCTCTGATGTCAGCCCATCCAACGCAGGGGAATTCCTAACACGGAGCCGAGCTGTTTCCGAGGCCAGAATCAGCAAATCCCGACCACCCCAACCACCGTCGAGCGACTGCCCAACTCAGAAAACGGCGCAACACCCCCGCGTCGTTGGAGCCCTTTGAACAAATCCCAAACACCGTCCAGCCCCAACGTTTTCAACCTCTGGGGTAAAGGCATCACTTGGATTTCACCGAATCGAGCCAGGCTTTGAGTTCGGCCGGGTGATCGGTTTGAACCCCATCGACCCCGAGCCCGAGAAAACGCTGCCAATAACCCGCCCGCTCATCGGGGCGCTGAATATCGGGCCACACTCGAATTCCCAAATCCCGGCACCAATCCACGAACTCCCGAGACGGCGCCTGATCGACGACTTCCGGACGGTATTGGGAGACGAATTGACGGAGCGCCTCCTCATCACGGAGCGCCTCGGCCGGAGGACTCAGGATCATCCGAACACCGGGCAACACCTTGCGCCACCGCACCGCACCGCCCGGATGGTCGTACACCCAAACCCGCGACTCCATTCCCGCCTGTTTGAGGATGCGCACCACATCGGCCGGATCCCCGGCCTTGAAATCCAAATACACCTGGATCCGACCCCGGCAGGCCTCCAGCGCTTCCTGAAGGCGCGGAATTCGAGAAGGCGCAATATTGGTCCGAGCCTTGTCCGCCACCTTCAGCGCCGACAACTCCGCCCAAGTCTTCTCAGAAACCCGCCCCTTACCACCAGTCATCCGATCCACCGTGGCATCGTGCATGAGCAAGTACTGCCCATCACTGGAGCGACGCACATCCATCTCCACCAAGTCCGCACCCGCCCGAATCGCGCCCTCAATGGCCTCAAGGGTGTTCTCGTGATTCCGCACATGCTCCCCCCGATGGGCCACGACCATCCAGCGCAGAGCCCCGGGCAACGAATTGACCGGCCGATCCGCCGCCCAAGCCACTGCAGCCAAAGCCACCCCAAGAATCCCCCAGCGAAACATCCCACCCCGTTTCATTGAAAAAACCCTGACTCACTCCCACTCCCAAGCCCAGACCGGACCAACCCCTCCGCTGCGATCACCCCGCACAAGCCAGCAAAGTCCTCACAACCCACACCCATTGATCCGCCGGCTCGCTGCAATAAGACCGGGCCTGCTGAGCACAAAGCAGCAGCGGGATCGGGCCGGAGCGAGCATTGGAACGTCGACATTCTGATACCCATCGCGCGACAGCGCGAACGCCGATCCTGTCCCCACGTTCCCTGCGAGCGCAGGACCGTTCCCGCGGAGCCCACCCAAATACGCCAAGCGGAGCGGGATCGGTCCGAAGCGAGCATTGAAGGCGATCACACAAGTCCCTCGCGCAAAGCGCGAAAGCTCTATCCTCCCCCGAGCCTTCCTGCGAGCGCAGGACCGGTCCCGCGGAGCCGACCCCACAGCCTGTCCCCCGAGTATCGTCCGCAGCACTGATTTACGAAGAATCTGCTCTGCACTGCAGATCAATGAATGACTAGGCCCTTGATTTACTTCTTGGGCCGACTGATGAACTGCCAAATAACAGACCCCACCGGATGCATCCTGTTTTCAACCGATTGCTCGTTCACTTATTTCTGTTCAGCACTGCAATCAGCGCCCTCTGGCTGCTGTTTCCCTGTGTAACGGCACAAGCCGAGATCGTCGTGATTCGCCCGATTCCGACGCCTGGACCCGCCGACAATCCGCTCAAAGGATTCGTCCCTTATACCCGAAAAGGTTCAGAATTTCCCCATTCCCTAGAATTCGAATACTTGTCGCTTTCGACCCTCATGGTCGGACCGAACCAGTTCGACTGGCGCCCACTCGACACATTGCTCGACAGCGTCGCCTCACGGGGTTGTCAGACCGTTTTTCGTGTTTGGGTGGAGTATCCCGGCAAACCCAGCGGAGTACCCGCATGGTTGGTGTCTGACGGCCTCCAAATCCGCACCTGGACCAACATCAACAAAAACACGCTGGCCGACTCAAAACAGGTGCCACCCGAAGTCCATCACACCCCAGATTACGAAGACACGCGGTTGCGGGAGGCCATCGGGCGATTCATTGCGGCCCTTGGGCGACGCTACGACGGAGACCCGCGCATCGGCTTCATCACGGCGGGATTGCTGGGAGCGTGGGGAGAATGGCACACCCATCCACATACCGAGTGGTTTGCATCCAAGGCAGTTCAATCAGAGGTGATGGACGCCTACGAGACAGCCTTCCGTCAGACGCAGGTTCTGCTGCGATATCCAGCGGGCCAAAACCACAAGACGCACGCCTCCAATATCGGCCGGCGCTTTGGCTACCACGATGATTCGTTCGCTTGGGCTACACTGGAGACCAGACCCGGCATACCAGATTGGGTCTTTAGGGCACGTTTGCAAAGCATGGGAACCGACGGCTTGAACCGATGGAAAACCGCACCGATCGGCGGTGAGATCAGACCTGAACTCTGGCCCTGCCTATGGAAAGACTCAGGTTGTAGCACAGGACAGGACTTTGCTCAGTGTGTCGCCGAGACTCACGCATCTTGGTTGATGGATTCCAGCACCTCGCGCCCGATGACACCTGAGGAGCGCGGAAGGGCCATCACAGCCGCTAGCAGCCTTGGCTATGAATTTGAAGTCGTTGAAGCCGTGCTGGAAACATTCCCTAAAAAAATCCGCGCTCGAATCACGCTGCGCAACCGCGGTGTTGCCCCGTTTTACGCCGATTGGCCCATTTGGCTTCAGATCCTACCCACCGAGGGCGCCACGGTGGAGTCTATCCTTCCGCTGTCACTGGCCTCCTTGATGCCCGGAGAAACCCGATCGGAAGAGGCAACGCTCCCGTTGGATTCCAGGTCCCAAGGAAACCACACACTCCGCTTGAGAGTTCCCAATCCCATGAAGAATGGCCGCCCACTCCGCTTCGCCAATCAATGGACTCCTGTGGATCCGGATGGATGGATGACACTGACCACTATTGGGAGACCATCAACGATTCCTGGCACCTCAGGCTCCAAGTCCGGACGATGATTTGCGGGGCTCAAAGCAAGTAACTCCAATAGAGTTCCGGCAACCCCTCCTCTCTGAATCTGGCGATTCAGAAACAACCCATGTCCCACCGGGATCGGTCAGTCGCCGACCACCGCATCCAAAGCGCCGACCACCAAAAGATCGCACGCTGATTGACCTCCCCCCAAGCATCGACACTGCGCAACCACCCAACCCACGCACACACTGGCGGCAGCGGGAACGGGCCGGAGCGAGCATAGGAACGTCGACACCCTGATCCCCCTCGCGCGACAGCGCGAAAGCCCAGCCTGTCCCCACGTTCCCTGCAAGCGCAGGACCGATCCCGCGGAGCGCCACCCAAATACGCCAGGCGGAGCGGGATCGGTCCAAAGCGAGCATTGAAGGCGATCATTTCAATCCCTCGCGCGACAGCGCGAAAGCTCCTCCTCCCCCGAGCCTTCCTGCGAGCGCAGGACCGATCCCGCGGAGCCCACCCAAGAACGCACCAACACCACCAACTCAGCGCCCACCCATTTGACGGGACGCTTTCTTATTCCAGCCTGCATCCGTAGCCTGTCCCTCATCACCATGAAGCTCGGTTTAGCCCATTGTCTTGGTTGGCTGTTGGCCTTCGCGGCCATGGCTACGGGCATGGCTGGCGAACCCGAGACCCGGTACCTTCAGGAAGTCAAACCGCTGCTGACCCGGCACTGCGTCAGTTGTCACGGAGCCGAACACCCCAAAGCCCGCCTCCGCCTAGATACCGCAGCAGGTGCCCGGAAAGGCGGAGAATCCGGACCCGCCATCGTCCCCGGAAAACCCTCTGAAAGCCTGCTGATACAAGTCCTGGACGGAACCCATTCGGAGATCGAACGGATGCCCTACCACAGGCCTCCACTTCAAACTCCCGAAATCGAAACCCTCCGCCGTTGGATCGCCGACAGAGCCCTCGCTCCCGCCCAAGAAGTCCCAGGCGTGTTCGTCCACTGGTCCTTCATCCCACCCCAACGTCCACCAACGCCCCGAACCGCCGACCCACACCATCCGATCGACGCCTTCATCCGCGACACCTTGCAACGCGTCGGCATTCGACCCTCGGCCCCAGCCGACTCCGCCTCCTGGTTGCGCCGGGCCCATCTCGATCTCATCGGCCTGCCCCCCGAACCCGAAGTCGCCGCCCGGTTTATTACCACCGACAGCCCTACCGAACGCGACCGCATCCTCGAACACCTGCTCGCCTCACCACATCACGGAGAACGCTGGGGCCGCTGGTGGCTGGACGTCGCCCGGTATGCCGACTCCAACGGCTACAGCGTCGACGCCCCCAGATCCATCTGGCCCTACCGCGATGGCGTCGTTGCGGCCTTCAACGCCGATCAACCCTTCGATCAATTCCTCATCGAGCAACTCGCCGGAGACCTCCTGCCCCAGCCCACCCTCGCTCAGCGCGTGGCCACCGGCTTCCACCGCAACACCCAGATCAACCAAGAGGGCGGCATCGATCCCGAACAATTCCGCATTGAATCGGTGTTCGACCGCGTGGCCACCACCGGATCGGCTTTGCTCGGCCTGAGCGTCGGATGCGCCCAGTGTCATGACCACAAATTCGACCCCATTTCCCACCGCGACTACTACGGCCTGTTCGCCTTCTTCAACGACCAGGACGAACCCACCCTGACGATCGAAGGGCTCCCCTCTGGCATCAGTGAACCCAAAGCAAAGACTCCGGGATGGGCTACCACGTTGGTCTTGAGCGAGCGCCCCCAACCGCGCGAAACCCGGCGCTTCATCCAGGGAGATTTCACACGCCCCGCCGAACCGGTGCCGCCTGCGACACCGAAAGTTCTACCACCCCTGCCGGCGAAAAACGGCCGATACCACAGGCTCGACCTCGCCCGATGGCTCGTGTCACCCGACCATCCCCTGACCGCCCGCGTGATCGTCAACCGCTTGTGGCAGCAATACTTCGGTCGCGGCCTCGTGGAGACGGAGAACGACTTCGGCACCCAGGGCAGCCCACCCACCCATCCAGAACTGCTCGACTGGCTGGCCGTCGAATTCCAGGAATCCGGATGGAGCCTCAAGCACTTGCACCGCTGCATCGTCAGGTCGGCGACCTACGGGCAATCATCCGTCGCACGACCTGACCTGCGCGAAATCGACCCCCTCAACCGGTGGCTGGCCCGGCAAAACCGCCTTCGCCTCGACGCCGAAATCATCCGCGACGTGGCACTGACCGCCTCGGGTCAACTCGACCGCTCCCTGGGTGGCCCCCCGTCGCAACCCCCGCAACCCGCCGGCCTCGGTGCCTTCACGCAGGCCAACCGGGACTGGGTACCGAGCAGCGGCGGGCAGCGTGTCCGACGCGCGCTCTATACCCGAATCCAGCGGGCCACACTGCATCCGGCGCTCGCCGTCTTTGATGCCCCAGACACCTTCACCAGTTGCACCCGCCGACTGCGGAGCAACACCCCATTGCAGGCGCTGACGTTGCTCAATGACACCCAGTTCCACGAACTGGCCCTGCACATCGCCCGTCAAATGGCCTCCGCACCCGGAACGGATGCCGATCGGATCGCCGGCGGGTTCCTCCGATGCACCGCACGGCGTCCGGCGCCCGAGGAATCACAGCGCCTCCTGCGCCTGCTCGATGAAGAGCGGTCGTCCGGTGGACCCAACCGAGCCCCAACCGAGGCCGGCTGGCTCGCCGTGGCCCGTGTGCTGCTCAACCTCGACGAAACCATCACCCGGGAGTGATCCAAACAGCCGTCGCCATGGAAAACCACCCCCTCCCTCAATCGCTGCAAGACCTGACCCGCAGGCACTTCTTCGGACGGTGCGCCATGGGCTTGGGCAACCTGGCGCTGGCCTCGATGTTGGCTGAAGGGCAAACCGGCCCCACTTCCGCGCCGGCCGCGCGCGAATCGCTCAAGACCCCGGCCACGCATCACCCGGCCCGCGCCAAGAGCATCATTTACTTGTTCATGGCCGGCGGCCCCAGCCAGCTCGAACTCTTCGACGCCAAACCCCGGCTCAACCAACTCAGCGGACAACCCATTCCCGACTCATTCCTTGAGGGCAAACGCTTTGCCTTCATGGACTCTTCCTTCAAGAACAAGTCCACCTTGCTCGGGTCCAAGCGCACCTTCCGCCAGTACGGACAATCCGGAGCCAGCGTCAGCGATTTGCTCCCGCACACCGCGGGCATCGTCGACGACATCACCTTGGTGAAGAGCTGCGCCACCAACCTTTTCAACCACGCGCCTGCCAAGCTCTTCATGAACACCGGCAGCGGCCAATTCGGCCGGCCGAGCATGGGCTCGTGGGTCACCTATGGAATCGGCAGCGAATCGCGCGACCTCCCCGGATTCGTGGTGCTCCAAAGCGGACCGCGCGGACCACGAGGCGGGGCCGTCAACTGGTCCAGCGGATTCCTACCCACCAGCCATCAAGGGGTTCCATTGCGAGGCTCGGGCGACCCCATCCTGAATTTGAGCCGACCTCCCGGAATTAGTGCCCAATCGCAGCGCCGCACTCTAGACGCCCTGGGCGACCTAAACTTGCGCCGAGCCTCCGAAACCGGAGACCCCGAGATCGCCACCCGCATCAGCAGCTACGAGATGGCCTACCGCATGCAATCGAGCGCGCCGGAACTCACCGACCTGCAAGGCGAGACCGATGCCACGCTGGCGCTCTATGGTTGTACCCGCGACACCCCCAGCTTCGCCCGCAACTGCCTGTTGGCGCGCCGACTCGTCGAACGCGGCGTGCGGTTCGTGCAACTGTACCACACGAACTGGGATTCCCACGGCGGGCCAGGCGAAACCCTCGAGAACGATCTCGAGAAGGTGGCCCATCAGGTGGACCAAGGTTGTGCGGCCTTGGTCAGGGACCTGAAATCCCGTGGCCTGCTCAATGATGTGGTGGTCGTCTGGGGCGGCGAATTTGGCCGCACCCCCATGGGCGAAACGCGAGAAAAGACCGGCCGCAACCACCACATCGACGCCTTCACCCTGTGGTTCGCCGGCGCAGGCATTCAGGCCGGGCAAGTTCTCGGTGAGACCGATGAACTGGGTTTCAACCCGGTCTCCGACCGCGCTCACGTGCACGACATCCACGCCACCCTGCTCCACTTGCTCGGACTGGACCACAAACGTCTGACCTTCCGTTTCCAGGGCCGCGACTACCGGCTCACCGACATCCATGGACAGCTGCTGCACAAGCTTCTGGCATGAATCCGAGTCTGAGCCAGAGTTTGAAATTTTCCTCGGTTCCTGGATCGACTATTCCCAACCCTGACACTGCATGAACCCCCTTCGCAAACTGCTGCCCTTCTTGGTCGCCGCCGCGCCTCTGGCCGCCGCCATTGAAGAACTGCGTCCGAAAAGCGGCCTCGACCCGTTGCCTTATCAGCAAACCCCGCACCCGATGCCCAACTACCTGGCGGGCCAACGCTGGGGCACCGAAGGCGAAAAAATCACCCAAATGCAGACTCCGCTGACCCCGGCCAAATCCGCCGAGCGGATCGTCTTGCGTCAGGGTTTTCAAGCAGAGCTCTGGGCGGCCGATCCCCTCATCCTCAAGCCCATCAGCATGGCCTTCGACGAGCGAGGACGCCTGTGGATCGCCGAGACGGTGGACTACCCCAACGAATTGCAGAAACCCGGCGAGGGGCGTGACCGCATCAAGATTTGCGAGGACACCGACGGCGACGGCAAGGCCGACAAATTCACGGTCTTCGCCGACAAGCTCTCCATCCCCACTGGACTATGTCATGCCAACGGCGGTTTGATCGTCATCGAGGGCGGCCAGACCCTGTTTTTACGCGACACCAATGGCGACGATCAGGCCGACGAGCGCAAGGTGCTCTTCAAGGGTTGGAACATGGGCGACACCCACGCCACCGCCAGCAACATCCGCTACGGGCACGACAACTGGATCTGGGGCGTCGTTGGCTACAGCGGATTCGACGGCGAGGTCGGCGGCAAGCGGGTCCAATTCGGCATGGGCGTCTTCCGCTTCAAGCCCGACGGCTCGGCCCTCGAGTTTATCCGCTCCAGCAACAACAACACCTGGGGCCTGGGCTTGTCCGAGGACGGTCTGGTCTTTGGTTCCACTGCCAATGGCAATGCCGCGTGGTACATGCCCATCCCCAACCGGTACTACGAGGCGGTGAACGGATGGTCGGCCGCGCGCATGGAGTCCATTGCCGACAACCAGCTTTATCACCCCATCGCCCAAAATGTCCGGCAGGTGGATTGGCACGGCAAGTACACCGCCGGTGCCGGATCAGCCCTCTATACCGCACGCAGTTTTCCCAAGGAGTACTGGAACCGCGTCTCCTTCGTGACCGAGCCCACGGGGCACCTCATCGGACAATTCCGCTTCGAGGGTTCCGGGGCCGACTTCAAGGCCACCAACGAGAAGAACTTCCTGGCCAGCGATGACGAGTGGTTTTCACCCATCATGGCCGAGGTAGGCCCGGACGGCGCCTTGTGGGTGCTCGACTGGTACAACTTCATCATCCAGCACAACCCGGTGCCCAATGGTTTCAAGAACGGCAAGGGCAACGCTTACGAAACCCCGCTGCGCGATAAGACTCACGGGCGGATCTACCGGGTCACCCACCGCAACGGCCAGATGGCCGCCAAGGTGGACTTGTCGGGGCGCGATACCACCAGCTGGGTGACGGCTTTGGGATCGCCGGTCATGGAAGTGCGTCTCCAGGCCCAACGGCGTCTGGTGGAAACTCAAGACCGCTCCCTCGTGCCCGAATTGGTCCGGATAGCTTCGGATACCTCGGTGGACGAGTTGAACTTGAACCCCCGCGCGCTCCACGCCTTGTGGGCCTTGCACGGACTGGGCGGGTCGGAGTCGGCTCCCCAATCGGCCCTGCGTCACGCTTCTGCGGCCGTGCGGCGCGCGGCGGTCATGACCTTGCCGGCCGGCGGATGGACGGCCGACGATTGGCGGCAACTGCTCGTCAAGGACACCGACGCCCAAGTCCGCCTCGCAGCCCTCTTGGCCGTCGCCGACCGAGGGAATACCGCCTCAATCCTTCCGTTGGTGGAAGCCTACCAGAATCCGCAAAACACCACCGACCCTTGGCTCAAGGATGCCCTCACGGCGGCGGCCACCCATCACCATCAGGCCTTCCTGACGTCGTCCCTCTCGGTGGCTCCCACCTCGCCGGGCGCCCTGGCGGTGTTGCGCACCGTGGCTCGCCATCACGCAGCCACGGAATCCAATGCCTTGAAGCTTGCCTTGGCCGCAGCCGGTGCCTCGCCTGCTGTCTCCGGAGCCATCCTGGAAGGGGTGACCGCCGGGTGGCCTGCCAATCGAATCCCCACGTTCAGCGCGGACACGGTGAAGCAAATTCAGGCCGCCGTGGCCAAGGCCCCGGATGCCGGCAAGGTGGCCTTGGTGCAACTGGTCACCCAATGGGGACGCGGCGAACTGGTTGCGAGCCAGGTTCCTGCAGTGGCTGAACGGCTGGCCCAGGCGCTTTCACTGGCCACCGCCAGCGACGCAGACCGCATCGATGCGGCCCGCCGCCTCATGGCCATCCAGGACAACCAGGCTTCCGTCACCGCCATCCTGAGCCAAATCGGCATCCTCAGCACCCCGAGCCTCGCCAACGGATTGATCGGAACCTTGTCCACCTCGCGGATCCCAGAGACCGCCCCGGCCGTCGTGGGTCGATGGGCGGAGTTGTCTCCGGCCATGCGCCGCAGCGCCACCGCCCTGCTGCTGCGCCGCAAGGAATGGGCCTTGGGACTCCTGAGTGCGGTGGAATCGGGCACGTTGGTGGCCGGGGATCTCAGCCGGGACCATTGGAGCCAATTGACCGGCCACGCCGACCCCGCGGTGTCGGCCAAGGCCCGCTCCCTGCAGCAGAGCAGTTCACCGAAGTCTTCGGCCGCCATGCAAACGCTCATCACACAGCTCCAGCCGGTGGTGTTGAAGACCGGCAAGGCCGACCATGGCAAGGAAGTCTTCGAGAAGAACTGCATCGCCTGCCACGCCATGGGTGGCAAGGGCGGCCGCATCGGGCCTGAATTGACCGGAATCGGAGCCCGACCCAAAGCGGAGATCCTCACCGAAATCCTCGACCCCAACCGCTCGGTCGAGGCCAACTACAAGCTGTGGACCGTGACCCAGAAGGATGGCGAGAGCCTCTCAGGCCGACTCGACGCCGAAACGGCCACCTCGGTGGAGATTCTGGACACCACGGGCACCAAGCACGTCATCCAGCGCAGCACCATCGCCAAGCTGGAATCGTCCGGACAATCCATCATGCCGGGCGGCTTTGAACAATTGCCGCCCCAGGACCTGACCGATTTGCTGGAATATATGGCCTCGGTCGGAGCGAAGCACTGAAGACCCAGTTCGGGGGCGGTTCGGGTCGACCTCGTCGGTCCCTGAACCGTCGCTCGGCCCCACCAAATGCGCCCCGGGCGGGGACGCTGATCGGAAAGTGCGTCCTGCCGGGCGCACCCAAAACAACAACGGCTCCTGGGGTTCCAGGAGCCGTTGTTCGTTGACCCGGGATCAAAACAATCCGGGTCGTGCCTGCAGCAGGCGATTACTTGGCTGCGGCTTCGGCCTTCTTCCAGGTACGACGCGGGGCCTTGGTCACCATGCCGGCCTTCAGAGCCTTCACGGAGACTCGCATGTAGCGAACCTCTCCACTGGGCAGGATCGCCTTCACGCGTTGCAGGTTCGGGTAGAACTTGCGCTTGGTGATCGCGGTGACGTGGGTACCGATACCACCTTTTTTCTTGGCCTTACCCGAGCGCCAGATGTGATTGCCTTTCACCGGGCGGCGACCCGTCAGCGGACAAATGCGTGCCATAATCGAAGCTTTCTTAAGTTAAAGGAACGGATGACCTACCAGCCCAGGGAGCCTCGGTGCAAGCAGCATTTTCGGATACCTGAGCTTCGAGCCTCCGCAACTGCTCCAATTCCAACCCCTTTCCAGCCCAAATTGCGCGGTCCAGAACGACTTCTGGGCCAACTTGAAAGCGACAGTATCGGTCCCAAAGTTTACAATCCAGCCATGGCAGCCAAGCAGAACACCCTGCGGTTCATTGGAATATTTGGAACGGTGCTGATGTCGAGCCTCCGCGGCGACGCACCCGTTTCATCTCCGCCGCTGCCCGAGTTGATCAGCGTGCTTCGAACGAACCTCGCTCTGGGATCCACCGAATTCGAGGCCCAGGCTTCCCAAGCACTGATCGAACGATTTGGGGTCCGTCGCCTGGAACCCGCCCCGACCACTCCCTCTCCAAACGCCGCCCCGATCCCCTCCCCCATCCAGGATTTCATTGCCCGCCGGGAACGACTCGATGGTGGGATTTTGTACCTGCGGATGGGTCGAGTCAGCGCCGGTTCGCCGGCAGCACTCCGGAACGCGCTGAGCGACACCGCCTGGACCACCAACGCCACCGGACTGGTCCTGGACCTCCGATTTGCTTCCGGAGATTCCCTGCCTGCCGCGGGTGAGTCGGTTGCACTCTTTTCAGACCGCACCGAATCGGTCCTCCAGTGGGGCAGCAGCTCGGCCTCTGGCTCGGGTTCCCAGCGCCTTTGGAGTCGTCCGGTCGCCGTCTTGGTCAACGGCCGGACGGAGGGCTCAGCAGAAGCCCTGGCAGCCGCCTTGCGGCAAGAAACGGGAAGCGCCCTCGTCGGACAGCCCACCGCCGGAACGCACGGTGTATTTCGCGACATCACCCTGAACGAGGGGACCCGGCTTCAGGTGCCAGTGGGGCGCATTCGTCTGGGCGATGGTTCAACCTTGGCCGAAGGACCACTGACGCCCGACATCCGGATCGCCGTCACCGAAAAGAGTGAACGCGGGTTCCTGGAGAACCCCACCGCCACGCTCAAGCCGAACGGGGTCAGCGGCACCAACAGCAGTGCAACCACGCAACGGCGGAAAGTGACCGAAGCTGACTTGGTGAGGGCGCAGCGGAGCGAACCGACCGATTCGACCAGCGAAACCAACGCGGCTCCCAAAACACCGGTGAACCTCCGTTTGGCGGATCCAGTCCTGGCCCGCGCCGCTGATTTGGTGCGCGGATTGGCCGCCTTCCAGAAAGCTCGCTGAGCGCAGCGAATCCCAGCCTCGGCAGCGAATTGCTGCCTTCGCTGCGGGCCTCAGAATTACCTCCTCGACTCAGGAGCGGGCCGGTCGGAACTGCCAACGACGGGCCTTCATTTCGAATCGAGGCAGGGATCCCGTCGGAACCGCGGTCACGACCATTCGCAACGACAAGGCCTCATGAAGGCGGTCGGCCAAATTCTGGCAAACCCGCTCCGACGCTTCGGCTTCCATCGAGACCACTGCGAGATCACCGGTCTGGTCCACGGTCACCCGATATTCTCCCACCGAGTCCATAGACCGAACCACCGCCTCGACCGCCGAGGGATAGAGATTCACCCCACGGACAACCACCATGTCATCGACCCGGCCCAAAATCCCGCCCTCGAAGACCCACCGGCCCCGCCATTGCCGGGGGCAAACCCAATCGCCTGTCCGGTAGCGGATGAGCGGAGAGCCTACCCGCTTCAAGGTGGTGAGCACCAATTCGCCTCGAGTCCCCTCCGGCACCGGCTCCAAGGTCTCGGGGTTCACGACTTCCGCAAAGAATTGGGAATCGATCAGCACCAGATTTCCGGGCAAGTCGGCCGACTCGTAGGTCACCGGGCCGGTCTCGGTCATGCCATGATGGTCGAAGACTTGGGCCCCGGGCCAGGCGGCTTCGATGCGCGAACGGACCGAGGCCTGACTCCCTCCGGGTTCTCCAGCCACGATGATTCGACGGACCCGGGACCGGCTCAAATCCAACCCCTCGACACGGGCCGTCTCGGCCAGGTGCAACGCATAGGTCGGCGTGCAACACATCACCGTGAATCCTTGCTCGATGAGCACCCGCAAGCGAAGGACCGAGCTCATCCCGCCGCCCGACACGGAAAGCACCCCCAATCGCTGTGCCGCCTCGAAGGCCAACCAGAAGCCCAGGAAGGGCCCGAAGCTGAAGGGAAAGAAAGCTCGGTCTCCAGGGCCCACCCCCGCTTGTTTCAGCACTTCGACCCAAGCATCGGTCATGGCCGACCAACTCTCCGGGGTGTCCAGCCACCGCATCGGCGCCCCATGGGTCCCGCTGGTCTGGTGGCAACGCGTGTATGCCCCCACCGGATAGGTGAGGTTGGATCCGTAGGGCGGGAAGGCCGCCTGATCAGCCACCAACTCGGCCTTGGTGGTCAGCGGAAACCGCGTGCGAAAATCGTCGAGCGACGCAGGCAGTGATGCACACCCAACCGACGCGTACTTGCGCCCGTAGAAGGGATTGGTGGGCAAGACACGATCGAGCAGGCCGCAGATCAACCCCAGCGCCGCTGGGGCTGCGTTGTCGGCCTGCTTTCCGGTGTCGCTCACACGCTGAAATGATCCATCCACCTCAAGGCCACGAGGGCCGCTCAGTGGGCGTTGGTGCTACCGGCCGACGGGGCTGAAGGAGCCACCACACCTGCTGCCGGCTTGGCCGGACCGCCCGTGTTCGACGGAGCGTACTTGGCCACCATGAAAGCCCCTGTCGCCGCGAGAACACAGCCCAGCAGGAATGGCAGCGGCAACGCCTTGAGGCCCCCTTGCGGCGGGTGCAAGAGCATCGCGACCAACGTGTTGATGACCGGAGCGCCGCCGAAAACAATGGGCATCACCGCAGCGGCTGCCGCCCCTTTGTAAATGGGCGAGGCCGCTCCCAGGGCGAGCACCAGGGTGAAAGCACCGACGGCACCCGCGGCACCGGCGATGAGGCTCCATTGGATGCCCATCGGAGTGAGGCTCCAGTTTGATCCCCGCACCTTCAAAAGAACCGCCGAAGCCACGCCAATGATCGCGTAGGCGATGCACACAAAGAGGAAAGCCTTCAGGCCGGCGTGCGGCGTCTCCGGGCCCATGGGCATGTAGCCGCGGCCCTTGTGGAGGATCACTCCGTACACACCCCACGACAGCACCGTCAGAAGGGCGAAGATCAACCACGTGTTGCCAGGACCAGCCGCCGCAGGAGCAGGATTCATTGTGGGGACAGGCTACGGTCGGTCGGGTCAAACAGCAACAGGGGAGCAGGCTTTGTGAGCAATCCGGATCGACGGTCCGAGAACCAGCAAAAGCAATAGCCCACGCCGCAGGTGACACGCACCCCTTCTCCGCACACCATCGCCACCCGATGCAAGAATTGATCTCCAAGGCGGCGGCCTTGTTGGAAGCCCTGCCCTACATCCAGCGGTTTTCCGGACAAACCTTCGTGGTGAAGTACGGCGGCAGTTTCATGGACTCGCCGGATCCAGCCGTCCGCAATGGCGTCGCCCGCGACATTGTCTTTCTCGAGGCCGTGGAGATCAACCCGGTGGTCGTACACGGTGGGGGCAAGGCCATCACTCGGGCCATGGAAGCGGCCGGTTTGAAGGCCCACTTCATCCAGGGACAACGGGTCACCGACACCGCAACGGTCGAAGTGGTGGACCAAGTCTTGTCGCGCGAAATCAACCCCGAGGTGGTGAAGACCATTCAATCACTGGGCGGTGCGGCCCGGGGGTTTGCCGGCACCGATATTTTCACCTGCAAGAAACTCTGGCTTCAGGATGCCGCCGGCAACCCAGTGGACATCGGCTACGTGGGCGAAGTGACGGCCGTGAACACCGAGCCATTGATGGACTGCATTCGCCAGGGAATCACCCCGGTCATCAGCCCTACGGCCCGAGGCGAAGATGGGCACGTGTACAACTGCAATGCCGACGTGGCCGCAGCCATGGCAGCCATCGCCCTCAAGGCTTGCCGGCTGGTTTTCATGTCGGATGTCCCCGGCCTGATGCGCGACCCGAAGGATCCCGCGACCGTCATCTCACACCTGTCCGTGTCCGAGGTGCCTGAACTCAAGGCCACCGGCGTCGTGGACAAGGGCATGATTCCCAAGGTAGACAGTGCCGTCTCGGCGCTGAAGTCCGGCGTCGACAAGGTCTCCTTCGTGGACGGCCGTGTGCCTCATTCGGTGCTGCTCGAAATCTTCACCGACGACGGCGTGGGTACCGAAGTGGTGCTGCAGTAACGCATCGGCATGGGGGCAGGCCGGGACTCTGCGGAGAACCGGCCTACCCAACCGAAATCCATCGCCGCAGCTTCAGACGCTGCACGGTGCCAGCATGGCATCGCTCATTCCGTGGATGATCTTTTTGTCGGCCGGATTGAGTGTGGCCAAAATGCCTCCCAGCTTTGGGCGTGCCTGATCGCCGTCGCCCGACACGAAGTAGTACGGGCACAACCGCGCCCGCACCGACTGACGAGTGACGGAACCCGAATCGAGATCCAAGGCCTCGGCCTCCAGCAGTCGGGGCTTGTGGTATTGCTGCAGCAAATATGGAGACATCGGCCAACTTCCGAGGGCTCGATCCACCGCCACCCCCCATTCACCCGCGCTCAAATCTGACCCCAAGTAAACCCCCCGTGAGCCCCAGGCTTCCGGACTGAATCCGGAGATTTTCAACACCAGCGCCCGATCCCGTTGGGACAAACCTTTGAGCTGATTCCACTCCGTGATCTCCAGTCCCGGATAAGCCCCATGGGGCGGCAACGGCGTGGGATCCAGCAACCAACTGCGCGGCACGATCTTCAAGAGCCGGAGATAGAACCCCTCCCCCAATTCCTGTCGCCAGAACTCCCGCAAATTGCGGTTCCACAAGAGAGCAAAGAGCAGCTTCTCCTCAAAAACCGGCCTCGGCGGCGGCGTCAGGCGGATGCGCTTTTCCAGAGCCTTCTCGATCAACGCCGCAGACCCATGCACCTGTGGCAAATCAAACAACTCGAAGAATCGGTACACTGCCTCGCCGTCCGCCGGAGAATCAAATTCCCCGCTATGGACTTCAAAACGACCTGTCCCCAATTGCGAAGCCAGCCAAGCCATCTCCGGGCGGTAAGAAGCCGCCTCTTCTGAAACCACGATGTGCACCTTCGAGGCCATCCCGAAGATCGAGGCGAATCCGTCCTGCATGCCCGAAGCCCCGCCAATCACCCCATCCCCCAAAGCTGCGTAGGTTTGGTTCAGCCACTGCGTCAGCCCAATGCCACCCGGCACCGAATCCAGTTCGGATATGATGAACCCATCCTCCGTCAGCAGCAGGTCCGGACGGATCACCCGGGGCAATTCATTCCTCAGGGCCGCCGCCCGTTGAATCGCCACCAATTCGGATGGTTTCCCCTGATCCAGCACCTCGGCCACCCAAGCCGGCGCGCGCCCCTCGGCACTGCGTCGGTACAACTGATTCACCGCCTTGTAGAACTGATGGAACACCCGACCTAGCGACTCGATCTCCGAAGCCAGTGATTCCCCCAGTGCCAACGGCCGCGCCGCCGATTTCCAAGTCATTCCCCCGAAGAGCCCTCCCTCCGGCATGGCTTGGCGCAGCGACTGAGCCCGATCAACAGCAGTCATGTGGCCCCACCCTACGAGCCCATCCCGCCACCCTCAATCTCATCCGCTCTCCCCAACACCCCGCAGACCAAACAACGAACCCACCCAAAAAATTCCCCACCCACACCAACCAGCAGACAACCGAAGCAGCCTGTCCCTAATTCATCGCCTGTCCCCCACCCACTGACAACCGTAACAGCCTGTCCCTAATTCATCGCCGGCACCCAAGCAGCAGCGGGACCAGGCCGGAGCAAGCACTGGAAGCGATCCACCTCTCTCCTCGCGCACAGCGCGAAAGTCTCGTCCTCGTCCGAGCTTCCCTGCGCGCGCAGGCATGGCCCCGCGGAGCCCCAACCCAACCGCGCACCCAGCCTCCAAAACCCAACGAGCCTGTCCCTCCGTCCCAGATAGAAAGTGATAAGATGGCCCCTTTTGTGTAAAAGTGCGGGACTGACCCCTTAGGGGGATCGATTGTTTGAAAGAAGTGGCTGGTCGGTGACGAACCCTTGGACAGCTATTGTCTGATCCAAACCCACACACTCATCGTATGAACAGTTCACGCAGCGACATGAACAAATCCACCGCAGCGACCGCCGCCTGGTTGCCATTGGACATTCCGTCGAACCCGATCCGTCGATCACCGCGGCGCACCCGCGCATTCCGACCCTGCGGGCGCGAACGCGCCGCATGGTGGTTCGACCAGATGCGCCGGATCGTGGAAACCGGTGCCGACTTCCGGGTCTGAACCGCAACCTAGCGCCGTGCGCCAGAACCAGCGGTTACCTGTCCTTAGCCAACGATTCAGTTGGCTTAGAGGTTCATCGCCTCCTTCTGTTGTGAAAACCCGTTCTTGCAACACCACCGCCAAATCGGCAGCGTCTTCCGCACTTGGGAACGGGGTCGTAGCTCAGTTGGTAGAGCGTCTCGTTCGCAATGAGAAGGTCAGGGGTTCGAATCCCCTCGGCTCCACCACCTCCCAAGTTTCGTTCCGCCACCCTTTCGGCCCACTCAGAAACGCAGTGCTGAGTCTTCCGACCGTTCGCAATCCAACTGGTTCTCATCCGACCCTTCGTCCATCGATCACCTCCGAACCCGATGGCACAATGAATTCGTGAGGCAAGCCGCCTTCCAATTTCAGCCGTCACTCCGGTCACTTCAGTCACTCCGCCGGCATCGAATCAACAGCGCTCAGCCGGAACGATTCAGCCCACCTTTCCACCCGCCTTAAAAACACAAACCCCGGCATCCTCAAGGAATACCGGGGTCGAGCGCTCGACAGCCAAATAACTGGCCAGCGAACCAATGGTCGGAGTCTCAGCCCTCCTTCTTGGCGGCCTTGACCTCGATGTGCAGGTCGCGCAACTGACGCGCGGTCACCGCACTCGGGCTACTGGTCATGATGCACGTGCCCTTGGCCGTCTTGGGGAACGCAATGACATCCCGGATGCTCGTCGTGCCACACAAGATGGCGCAAAGCCGATCGAAGCCCAGTGCGATGCCGCCGTGCGGAGGAGCCCCGTACTTGAACGCCTCAAGCATGTACCCGAAGCGCAGCTGAGTTTCCTCGGCCGGAATTTGGAGCAACTCCTCGAAAATGGTCTTCTGCACATCCGGCTGATGGATTCGAATGGATCCCCCGCCCAACTCCACACCATTCACCACGATGTCATAGTGCTGGCCACGGACCTTCTTCGGATCGGTCTTGAGAAACGGAATATCCTCAGCCACCGGTGCCGTGAACGGATGATGACTCGAGTACCAACGGTTCATCTCACGATCGAAGCCCAACAGCGGGAACTCCACGACCCACAAGAAGTCGAAACGGGTCGGATCGATCACCAACTTGCCCTGAGCCTTGAGCACTTCCGCACAGTACAGGCGGATCTTGCCCAGGATCTCGCAGGCATTGAGCCATTGGTCTGCGGCGAAGAGAATCAAGTCGCCTTGCTCGATGCCCAGCTTCTCGGTGAGGGCCGCCTTCTCGGCCTCGTTGAAGAACTTCACGATCGGCGACTTCCACTCCCCGTTCTCCACCTTGATGAAGGCCAGACCCTTGGCGCCAAAGCTCTTGGCGTATTCGGTCATGGTCTCGATCTGACCCTGGGTCGCACCGGCCAACCCCTTGGCATTCATGGCCTTCACCACACCGCCGCCAGCCACGCAGTTGCCGAAC
>CAMATE010000033.1 GCA_945861075.1 Akkermansia muciniphila | reverse complement strand
TCTGCGGCCAGAGCGCCCAATTGCGTAGGAGCAGATGGTTCGGGGATTCCGGCGAGGATCTCCAATTGGCTGGCGTCGGTTTCCTCCTGTGCTGGCTTGGGGCCCGGTGCTCGGGCAGCGATCCACTCCGACAAGGTGCGGTGATAGCGGGAGCCCTCGGCAAAACGCACTTTGCCTTCATGTGGAACGCGTCCCAATGGCTTGGCGATGAGCAGGGATTCTTCAGGAAAGGCCGGGTTGATCCGGCGGCCACTGACATCATTCGCAACCCAGCTGTAGTCGAGTTCTGGGGCGTAACCCCGCAGCGATAGCTTGAAGCCATTTTGTCCGGCCAACTTGCCATGGCATGCGCCCATGTTGCAGCCCAAGCGGGTGAGCAGCGGTTCCATTTCTTGCCGGAACGACGGTGGGGTCCGGTGAGCCGCCTCTTGCACCACCACGGCGATACGGTGGGTCTGTCCACCGAAACGGACCAGGACCTGGGCGGTGCCATCGCCCACGGCCTGAACCAAGCCGTTGGAAGTGACTGTCAGTATTCGCTCATCCGTGCTGCTGAAGAGTGCCTCTTGGGTGACGTCTCGAAAGAGGTTGGTGAGCCCTGAGCGGGAATCCGCGGGTGCCGAGACCAGAATTCCGTGCACGTCACCCGTTCCCCGCAAATCCAATCGATTGGGCTGAACCCACAACCGAGACCCAACGGTGTCGTCCCCCAGTGCCAACCCCGCCAAGGACACTACGGCCAATACAACCATTCGAGCGCATGAGCGCCAAAATGCTGACAGGGCTGGGTGGAGGGTGAGCATTGCACTCATTATGTTCCGCCATGAATCCCACCTCCAACCTGTTTTTCGCCGGAGTGGCTGTTTCGGGATTTTCGGAACGTGAGTTGATTGAGTGCCATGGATCGGGCTGGCTTCGGCCCACCTCTTCTTTGGTGTCCTTACAGAACTCCGCATAAAACGCGTTGGACCTGACTCGATTTCGATTTCGGTCGCACAAGGGTGCCTAGATCGTCGGTCGGGGTTGTGCGTGTTGGGGGAGTCTTCTGATCGGTATGAGTGCTGCCGAAATCGTGCTCAGCGTGGACCGCATCCCTCGGAAGTGGGCCGACTTGTCCATGGGCCTGTCCGCTTTGCCCAGAGATGATCGCAGATGCCGGGAGATGGGTCTTGGGCGACGGATACGGACTCGCCGGTGTCAGGCCAGGATTTCCCGGATCACCCGACTGTCACCGTCGATTTGGGTGAGGCGCTGCTGGAGGCCTTGGAAGTAGTAGGTGAGCTTGTCGTGCTGCAGGCCGAGCAAGTGCAGGATTGTGGCATGCAGGTCCCGGACTTGAACCGGGTTCTCGGTTGCGCGGAATCCGAAATCGTCGGTTGCGCCATGGACCGTGCCGCCCCGAATGCCTCCACCCGCCATCCAGACGGAGTAACCGTATGGGCTGTGATCCCGGCCGTCGGACCCTTCCGAAGTAGGCGTGCGTCCGAATTCTCCGCCCCAGATGATGAGCGTGGAATCCAACAATCCCCGTGCCTTCAAATCGGTGATGAGAGCGGTGATGGGCTTGTCGATTTGGCGGCCATTGCGGAGGTGCTTGGAATCGTTGCCACCGTGGGTGTCCCAGCCATCCCCGCCGCCGCCATGGTAGAGTTGAACGAAGCGGACACCCCGCTCGACGAGACGTCGGGCGCTGAGGCATTGGGTGCCGAAGGAGCGCGTGATGTCGTTGTCCAAACCGTAGAGCGCCTTCGTGCTGGCCGACTCCCGGCTCAGGTCCACGGCTTCGGGCGCAGCGGACTGCATGCGGTAGGCGAGTTCGTAGGCTGCGATGCGTGCGGATAGCGGGTCGTCGTTGTTCTGTTTGGCGAGGTAGTGGCGGTTGAGGCGTTGTGAAAAATCGAGCACGCGACGCTGATCGTCACCTCGGATTGCCTGGGGTCGGTCGAGATACTGGATGGGTGTCCCGCTCAGGCTCAATTCAGTCGCTGAATACACGGCCGGCAGAAACCCGTTGCCGTAGGTCATCGGGCCTCCCTTGAGCGGGCCGTCGCGCATCACGACGTATCCCGGCAAGTCCTGTGAGGCTGATCCCAATCCATACATCGCCCACGAGCCGAGGCTGGGGCGGCCCATCAAACGGGCTCCGGAATGCGCCATGTAAAGGGCCGGCGCGTGGTTGAACTCGGTGTGGTGACAACTGCGGATCACCGCCAGTTCATCGGCCACACCGGGCAGGTGTTCGAAGATGTCCGACATCTCGAGACCCGACTGGCCGCACTTCCGGAAAATGCGCTTGCTGGCCAGCACCTTGGCGGTGCTCGTCTTGGTGAACTCCAGGTTCAGATTCCCGAAACTTGCCGGCAGCGTTTGGCCTGAATACTTCGCCAGCAACGGCTTGGGATCAAAGGTGTCCACCTGACTGGGCCCTCCGTGCATGAACAGCGAGATGACGGCCTTGGCCCGCGGCGTCCGGTGGGGACCGGGAACGACCGTGGGACGCTCGGCGGCAACGGCTTCACGGCTCATCAAATCCAACAACGCCAGCCATCCGATGCCCATGCCGCTGCGGCTCAGGAACTCTCTTCGGGAAGAAGGGGGAATCATACTCACGGTGGGAGGTTCAGTTGGAGTAGATGAATTCGGTGGTGTTCATGAGGGCCAGGCAGAACTCGCGCAAGGCGGTGCTCTGTGCCACGGCAACACCGGCTGGCGCATGGGCCGCTTGAGCGGCTGTGATGAACTCCCGGGCCATCCGCTCTTCAGTATGGGTTGGGGTGCGGTTGTAGGCCAGCAACCACGCGCGCTTCACGATGGATTCCCAATCTCCGCCCGCATCATGCACCAAACGAGCGGCCATGGCCTGCGACTGCTGCACGACGATCCCGTTGTTCATCAGGGTGAGGGCCTGGGCGGGCACGGTCGTGGTTTGACGCACCGGGCAACTGACGGCCGTGTTCGGAGGATCGAAGGCCTCGAAGAACGGGAAGCGGAAGGAACGACGATTCAGGATGTAGAGGGCGCGACGTTCCTGTTCGGCGGTCACGGGCCATTTCAGTTCGCGTTTGTTCTCAAGGTCGTACATGCCCTTCAACTCTCCCTCGGTGAGTCGGGGCACGAAGGGTTTACCGAACTGCCGTTGGTCCAGCGTTCCGGCCGCGGCGTGCACCTGATCCCAGACTTCTTCGGCTTCCAGTCGGCGGCGCGAAAAGCCCGAGAGCCACCGGTTCTCCGGGTCCGTAGCCAGAGACTGGGCATCCCTCACAGCGGACTGCTGGTAGGTGGCCGACATGACGATTTGCCGATGCAATCGTTTGAGGCTCCAGCCGCTCTCCATGAATTCGGAAGCCAACCAATCGAGCAGTTCCGGGTGCGAAGGCGGAGAACCTTGAGTGCCGAGATCATTCGGGGTCGTTGCCAACGCCTGACCCAAGTGCCATTGCCACACTCGATTCACCATCACTCGTGCCGTCAGGGGAGTCTCGGGTGCTACGAGCCAGCGTGCGAGCTGGGCTCGGCGCCGGGTGTTTTCGCCGACGCCGGATTCCAAGGGTCCGCCACCGGGCAGAAAACCCGGTAGGGCCGGGCCGATGAGCCCAGTGGGTTGGTGGAGGTTGCCTCGCTTCAGAAAACGAATCGGTAGTGGGGGATTCGCGTGTCGCACCGCGCGATGGGCGGTCCGTTCTCCCTGTCCCCAGGCCTTGGAGCGGGTGTTGCGATTCCAGGTTTCACTGGCGGCGAAAATGGCCTCCAAACCGAAGTAGTCCCGCTGGGTGATCGGGTCGTACTTGTGGTCATGGCAATTGGCGCACCCGACGGTCAAACCCAAGGCCATCTCGCTGAGGGTGCTCACCTGATCGGTTCGCCGCACGTACTCCAACATCTCGGGATAGGCGTCCAACGCATTGGGCCATTCCCCCAGCGTCCAGACCGCCACGGCGTCTTGCATGGCTTCGGTTTGTTCAGGCCAGAGTTCGTCGCCGCCGACCTGTTCCATGAGGAAACGGTCGTAGGGCTTGTCTTCGTTCAGGCTGCGGACGACATAGTCGCGGTAGCGCCACGCCTGTTCATAGAAAATGTCCGTCTCGTAGCCGCCCGAATCCGCGTAGCGCACCACATCCAGCCAATGACGCGCCCAGCGCTCGCCATGAGCGGGGGATGACAACAGGCGATCCACCACCTGCTCGAAGGCGTGCGGGTCTTGAGAGCGGGTGAAGGCTTCGATTTGCTCGGGACTCGGGGGTAACCCGGTGAGGTCGAACGAGACGCGGCGCAGGAGCGCTTCTCGGGTGGCTGGTCCCGTGGGTTTCAATCCGGCGTTGCGCAACTTCTGCAGGACGAAGGCATCGATGGGCGAGGTGATCCAGGAGCTGGACTCCTGGGGAAGTTGCGGTTTTCTCAGCGCCCGAAACGACCAGTGGTCGGCGGCTTTCTGCTTCTGAGGATCGGGTTCATCGGCCTGGTCTGGCCATGGGGCCCCGCGGTCGATCCAGGTCTGGATGAGTCGGATTTGTGCCGGGCTGAGTCGTTCGCCTTTGGGCGGCATTCTCTGGTCTTCGAGCGACGAGTTGATGCGTTGGGCCAAAGGACTTGCGGCGCTATTGCCCGGCAAGAGGGCCGGGCCGGTGTCGCCTCCCTCCATGGCTCGAGACCGCGTGGCCAGCGAGAACCCGCCTTTGTCTTTGTCCGGGCCGTGACAGGAGTGGCAGTGGGTTTGAAAAAGAGGCCGTATGTCCCGGACGAAATCCACCTCGCTCGCCGGTTGGCCGTCCAGGCGAAGACCGCAGAAAGTCGCCATCACGACCGCGGCCATGCTCAGCCATCGGGGGGATTTCATGAGGGAAAACTATCTTCGCCATGCCATCGCTCGCAATTCCGATTGGCCGGAAGGGGAGTCCGGCCGTGGAGACGAAGACAGGCGAACACAGGCAGACACAAGCTCTGGCCGAGGGCCCGTCAGTGGGGTGCCGGTGGCTGTGCTGTCGAGGTGGGGCGGTTGCTCGACTGGTCCCAGCGGGAACGGAGTTTTTGGGCTAGATCGCGCAGCAGGGCGTAGCGCTTCTGGTAGAGGCTGCGTTTGCTGGTCTTGATTTCCTCGCGCGGGATTTCCACGTGCCGGAGTGGCAGGTCAAAACAACCGTCGCGGGGCGACCTCGTTCCGCCGGATTCGGTCCACAACCGATCGTAAGAAGCCTCGATGACCTTCCGGTTCTGGAGGTGACGGTAGACGGTCTCAGAATCGGCCACCCCTCGAACTTCAACCGCTCCAATCCAATCGGCCAATTGTTGCACCAAGTACAAGGCGAAGGCCTTCGGTCGCATGCCGAACATCTCGCGGGTGAGCTGCCGGACGATCTCGGGTTGATCGGGTGCGTTGCCGCCTTGCAGGCCGCCGATGAACACCCCGCGACCCACGCCGGCCCGTTCGGTGATGGAGACGGTCACGGTGTAAATCATGGTTTCGGCCGGAGCCAGGAACACGCTGAAGGACAGATCCCCTTCCTTCTCGTAGCGGTCCGTGTAGCACAGGCGAACCACCAGTGAGCGCCCTTCTTCCAGTGGGAGTCGGCCGAGCTCGAGACCGGGGTCTCGATAAATGGAGTTCAGAGTGGCTTCCGGCAGGGTGGCTTCGACCCAGGTGTAATGGGTTTTCAGGGCGGCCAATCGCGCCGCAAATCCGTGGCGTCGGGTGGAGTAAGGCCGTTGCAATTTGGTGTAGAGCCGCAATCGGGCGGCCGTGGCCACTTGCTAACGGGGTGCCTCGAGGAACCGGTACCATTCTAGAGTCCAAGGCCATTGGATCAGGCTTCTTGCGACGAGTTTCCAGCGGCGAATGACCCCGCGGTGCCCGCCGCCGGGATAAAGAACCGGAGGCAGTTTGAGCGTCTTGCCCAGAACCTGCGTCCATGAAGGAATCTGCGGGAAATCAATGGTCATCGGATGACGTTGGAATCGATCGGCAACTCGACCCACTCGTCGTGGCAAAAGCCATTCAAAACACGGAAATTCCAATGGATCGTCAACGCGCCGGATTCGTTGATGACCGATCTCCCAGAATGCGCTGTTTGAGGGTTTGGCGATGGGTTCTCGAGCGGTGGATCAGCCAGAGGCTGACGAGTCCCCAGACAAACCATCCAAATCGGGCCGCGCCCTGGATCGGACGGACAGCCATCGTCTCGGAATCGGCGAGTGACAACAGGGCCACCGGGGCCGATGCGGGCAACGAGAGCGGCGAGACGCCCGCGATCCAAATCCCCACGTGCAAGTAGTCGTTGTCGATGCTGGCGATGATCGCGCCGGCCATGAGCGGCAGCACGCCGATGAAGAGCAGGCCCATGCCGACAGCCCGGCCACCTTGGGCATCCAACAGCGCCTGCAGTGATCCGGTCACCGCGAAGAGGATGAGGCAGTGGATGATCAGGATTTGAAGCCCTGCGTGATGGCCCGGAAACCAGCGCGATTCGAGCAACGCATGGGTGAAGAGGTACCAGCCGGTGCCGCCGCAGAGTGAAATGATCCCGGTGCTGAGGGTGGCCGAATCGGTGTCACCGAAGGCGGGCAGCCGATCCTCGCCGTTCTTGAAGGCGCGCCGCCAACCTCGGATTTGTCGCTCCCGATCCGGCGTGATGATCCCAGCCAGCACACAGGCCAAGCCCGTGGTGAACAGGCCGTACACCGCGATCATGGCCAGCGCCTCCGTGTTGTCGGGCTTCCAGTCGATGGCTTGACTCGTGAACCAACGGAAGTTTCGGGACGGAAACAAGTCTCCGGGATCAATGAGCGGCAGCGCATGCCCGAGCAGCACCACTTGTACCGCAATAAAGGTACCCACCGCCCAGAATTGGCTCAGCAAATGGGCCTCTTCCTGCCGCCACTTGCGGCAGAGCATCACCACGAACAGGCCGATCAGCCCGGCTTGGGAAATCGAGGTGAAGACCACCTCGGGCAGCCCGAGATTGAAAAACCGGGGCGTTGGAAAGTACTGCTGACCCAAGCGCAGCGCCGCACCGGCCTTCTCGGGAAGGAGATCCGGCAGGCTCTCGTAGGCGACCGGTGTGAGGGTGAGGTACTTGAAGAAAACGAGACCGAATTTGGCCAACTGGGGGATGACGGTGTAGAGCGAGAACACCATTCCGATGGAAATGAGGAAGGCCCATCGGCGGTTCCGGACAACGGTGCCGGTCAGGAGTCCGGTGGCGTGGTAAGTGACCGCGGTGGTGAAGAGGATCCAATACAGCGGCGCCCAAGCCGAAGCGGGAACATCCCCCCGAGCCATGGCCCAGGCGGTGAACGGGAGGCTGGAGGTGGCCAAGAGGTATTCGCGCATGGGCAGGCCAAAGAGGTATCCCACCACCTTGGTCAGCGGCGCCATGGGGACGAGTCGTTGGTAATCGACACTGCCTTCGTCCCGTTCGGTGATCATGCCGCCCGAGACTTGTGCGGTGCCCATGACGAACAGGATGAAGGCCTGTAGGACCAGCAGCGGGATGATGGCCGAACGGGCCGCACTGACCGGATCGGACTCGGTGCGAATGCCGAGTGAGTAGGAGATGCCGACGATGAACGCCGACAGCACCAGCGTGATGCACAACCCCAGAGCCAGATCACGCGATCGCAACCGGGAACGCACGTAGCGTCGCAGCACGGGGTTCTCCCAGAGCCGCCAGGCGGAGACCTCATTGTGGTTGGAGCCTGTCCTGTCGGCGTTCATGGCAGAAGAGGAGGGGTGGCAATGTCGACGAGGAGTTCCTCCAACGAGGACCGTTTTTCTTCGAAGGTCCTCAGGCGTACCCGGCGTCGAACCAAAGCCTCCAGCAGTTCTGCCTGGGCTTCGTCATCACCGGTGAACTCGAAAGAGATCCGCGCGGATTCGATGCGCAGTTCACTGATTGTCGGCTGTTGGGCGAGCCAATCGGCCGCTTCGGACGGGGGCGAGAGCACGCCGAGGGTGAGCCGGCGGCGTGTGTTGCCGAGTTGAGAACGCACCTCGTTCACGCTCCCGTGGGCCAACAGTCGACCTCGGTTGAGGATGCACAACGAGGTGCACATCTCGCTCAACTCGCTGAGGATGTGGGAGCTGATGAGGATGGTTGCTCCGGTGGCGGCGAGGCTTTGCAGGGCGGTGCGGAGGTCCCGTCGGGCCAGCGGATCGAGCCCGCTGGCCGGCTCGTCGAGGATGAGCACTCGGGGTTCATGCAAGAGGGTCTTGGCCAAGACCACCCGTTGGGTCTGGCCTCTCGACAATTCGCGGCAACCGTTGTTCCGCAGGTTCGACAGCCCCACGGTTTCCAGGCATCGGTCGGCGCGTTGGCGTCGCTCGTGTGCATCGCGCAGCCCGTAGGCGGCGGCGTAGAAGTCGAGGAACTCCCACACCTTGAGATCACTGGGAACCGGAGCCAGATCGGGCATGTAGCCCATCAACCGACGGGCTTGGCGGGGATCTTCGGCGATGTCGACGCCGTCAAAGAAGACATCGCCATGGGTGGGTTCCATCAGCGTGGCCAGCACCCGGAAAGTGCTCGTTTTGCCCGCGCCGTTGGGGCCCACGATGCCCAGGATCTCGCCCGGCGGTACCGCCAAGGTCAGGTCGTCGACGGCGACAAAATCCCCGTAATCGACCCGCAGTGATCGGATGTCCACCGCGACGCGGCCCCCTCGCGCGAGGCCACCGGCTGGGTAGCCCAGCGGTGGGGAGTTAGGGGCCGAACTCGAATTCATCCCAGTCAGAAGGCAGTTGAACGCCCAACTTGTTCATCTCTTTCGAGGCTTCGAGGAATCGTCGCTCGCGATCCGCCTCGTACTCGGCCAGTTGGTCCGGTCGCAGCACTGACTTAAGAGCATCGCGCGGATGGAGGTTGGCGGGCGCGATCTCACCGGTCGCACCCTCGAGTCGGATGGACGCATTATAGTCGGGAGACGACTGTGCCATGATGCCGAAGAGTCGATCCGTTTGCGCCGGGTCGAGCTGGACGATGCTGTTGATTCGCTGCACCTGCATGTCGGCGTACTGCTGAACCCGCTGGGCCCTTTCCTCCAGACGCTCGGCTTTGAACGCCTCCAGTTGAGGTCCTTTGAGCAGGCCTTCCATCACCGGGTCCAGTCCTTCATCGGTGCGGTCATTGCGCATCGACTTCACCAGCTGCAAGTAGGTGGTGTCGTCGCTCGAAATGAGATCATTCCATTTTTTCCGATCCGCCCGGGATTTTTCGGAAAACCACTTCTGGAGGGTTTCCTGTTGGTTGGGGTTCAGGTCGTACTTGCGGGCCAGTTCTCCGATGAGGCTGTCGGCTTGCTGCTTGAATTTCTGATCTGCGATGCGCTCGAAGAGCGGTGACATATCGCGGAGCAGGGGTTGGGCGGCGCGGAAGAGATCGTCGGAACTGACCGGGAGCCCCTCGCGCAGACGCTGGGCGATTTCACGGCCCCGGTCATAGGCGGTTTGCGCGGGCGAGCGTGACGAACGGGGTCGGGTTTCCTCGAGGGCTGCGATGCGGGTGCGAGCCTGCTGCAACTCGGACTCCAGCTGTTGGATTTGTGCCTCGGGAGTGCCGGCCATACCGGGTTTGCTCTGTTGGAACAAACCGACCCCCATCCCACCCACGGCCAGTCCGATGACCAACGGCAATACGGAGCGAAGACTTTGCGTTGGGATCATTTTGGCAGAGGTGGGTTGGGGCGAATCCAGCGTCAGGGTGTCCTACTCCCGGCTGCGGACTTCGGTGGCGGATGGGAAGTCAGTCGGGATGGGCAGGGTGACCCGACCGGTGGCCGCCCATTCGGTGCCGCGCAGGAGGGTGGTGATGAAACCCACGCACTTTTGCGAGGTGAGGTCCGGGCCGTTGTTGTGACCGAGGGCTGTGTGGAAGACCCGGCCTTGGCCGAAAGCGATGGTGAAGAGCAGGGGCTCATGCTTGCCGGTCCCGCGGGTCTTGGGGTCCGAAAAGGCCGTGGCCAAGACGGTGAGATTCTTGGCCGGTCCGCGCAGGCGGTCATAGAGTTCGTCTTTCGCGTGCATCCATTCCTGAGGCAGTCCCTCCATGATGGGGTGCTTCGGCTCGCGGGTGGTCATTTGGAAGGCATGCTGGCTGCCATGGCTGCCGCCCGGGCCCGGCGAGGTGTCGCGCACGATCTTGCCTTCCCAGTAAAGCCACGGTCCGGATTGTTCATTGCGCCCTTCCCAACCGCCGACGCCGATCATCTCATTGTACTCCGGCCATTTGGAGAAAGCGTTGTTGGCGGCGTGGACCGAAACGAAGCCGCCGCCGTTGCGAACGAAGGTGACCAGCTTTGTCCGAAGTTCCTCGGGCCAGAGGTCGCCGTTGTAGTTGGAGAGCACCACCGCCACGCCGTCGAGCTGGGGCTTCACCGCGGTCATGTCACCGCCCTTGCTGGGCAGCGTCATGACCTCCACCGCGAAGCGTCCGGAAGCCTCAAGGACCTTCTTCAGGTGCGGCGAGGAAGAGCGCCAGTCGTGGTTGTTTTGGCCGTCGATGAGGAGCACGCGAAGGCGGCTGGAATCCGCGGCGAACACGGACATCGTCAGCCACACGGCGAGCAGCAGGACACGGTGGATCATCACCCGACGTTGCCGATGCGATAGGACCCTGACCAGCGCGAAAAGGCTGGGCCTGGCGTGCGACACTGGACCGGGTGGATGGATGGTCTCGTCGGGGGTCTAAGTATTTGGGTGCCGGAGTTTTTTTCGGTGCGTTTTTCGATGGATGAGGAATCGTGACGCTTTCCCGGATTCCTGATTCCCATGAGCTTTTCCTCCCCGTCTTCTCTCCCTCGCCAAGGAATCGCTGGCCTCATGCGGCGTGCCTGTCGAACGGCTCTGGTGATGGCCTCTTGTGCCGCAATATTCGTGGTTCAAGCGCATGACTGGCCCGAGTTCCGCGGTCCGACCGGGCAGGGAATTTCTCCGGCCAAACACGTTCCCACCCACTGGAGCGGGAGCAGCAATGTGGTCTGGAAGACCCCGCTAGCGATGGCCGGTTGGTCGTCTCCGGTGTTGGTGAAGCAACGCCTCTACCTGACAGGTTCCCGCGCCAAGTCCGGTTCCAGTGGTCTCGAATTGGCGGTGCTGTGCCTCGACGCTCGGTCCGGTGCAATCCTCTGGAGCACCAATGTTTTCACGCCGGACAATGGGGCGAATATCCATCGCAAGAACGGCTATGCGAGTCCGACGCCCGTGGTGAGCGACGGCCGGCTCTATGCCCATTTCGGACATCTGGGCACGGCCTGCTTGGACTTGAAGGGGCAGGTGATTTGGCGGCAGACGTCGGTTCAGTATCCGCCGGTCCATGGCAACGGCGGCTCACCTGTGTTGGCGGGAGATCATTTGATCTTCAGCTGCGATGGGGCCTCGGAGCCGTTCGTGATCGCCCTAGATCGCAAGACGGGTCAGGTCCGCTGGAAGACCCGGCGGCCCAATGACGCCTTGACCAAGAAGTTTTCGTTCAGCACGCCCTTGCTCATCACTCATGCCGGCCGTCAGGAGCTCATTAGTCCGGGTGCCGGCGGCATTTACGCCTATGACCCGCTGAGCGGCCGACCGCTCTGGCAGGTGGGCACAGGCACCGGCTTTTCAGTGGTTCCTCGGCCGGTCTTCGCGCACGGGTTGCTCTTCGTGAACACCGACTACGACTTCCCCAAGCTCTACGCGATCCGCCCTGGTGGCGACGGGGATGTCACCTCGACGCACCTGGCCTGGCAGACGGGACGCGGTGCCCCCAGCACGCCCTCGACTCTGGTTGTGGGCGACGAACTCTATTTCGTCTCCGATGCCGGCATTGCGACGTGTGCCGATGCGCGAAGCGGCCAGGTGCATTGGAATGAACGACTCGGTGGGGGATTCTCGGCTTCGCCGGTGTTCGCCGACGGTCGGATTTATTTCCAGAACGAGGAAGGCGTCGGATTCGTGGTGCAGGCGGGCAAGACCTATCAGCTGCTGGCGCGCAACGAATTGGGTGAGCGCACGCTGGCCAGCAGTGCTGTCGATGACGGGGCCCTCTATTTGCGCGGAGCCGAGCATCTCTACCGCATCGGCAAGAAGTGAGGCGGTGACAGCCGTCAGGTTCTCTTCGGGAAAGAAGCCGGTCGTAGGGCCGCTCATCGTCGTTTCGCCGTTGGGAATCCGACCGCTGCCTTGCTCCAGACCCCCGGTGCGTGGTTCCGTTCGGATTCCGGTGAGGCTCGGAGTTTTCGTGAGATCACCGGGCTGCCATGCCTGTGCCCTTTGAAGCCCCTACAGCCCGTCCTTCTTGCGTCCGCTGCCGACGCCCAGCCTCTGTGTGCTGGTGTGCCGAGTTGACGCCGGTCGAGACGGCGACGCAGGTGGTGTTCTTGCAGCATCCCCGCGAATCCCGGGTGGCCATTGGCACGGCCCGCATCGCGCACTTGGGTTTGTCGCGCAGCGAACTCCACGAGGGCATTGAATTCGCCGGTCATCCGCGCATCGAGGAACTGCTGGCCCGGCCCGGGACGGCCCTGCTGTTTCCCGGTCCCGGAGCGGTGGCGCCGGATGCTCTCGAACGGCCGCCGGAAACGCTGCTCATCATCGACGGCACGTGGCCTCAGGCGCGCAAGATGGTGGCGCTCAATCCAGCGCTGCGGACCTTGCCGCGCATCGGGTTCATGCCGCGCAAACCGGGCAATTACCGGATCCGTCGCGAACCCGACTTGCATTGTGTCGCCACGGTGGAAGCGGTGGTGGAAGTGCTCAGCGCCTGGGCTGGAGATGAACGGCGGTTTGATCCGCTACTCCGGGCCTTTGACGCGATGGTGGATCGCCAAATCGCCGCCACCGCCGCCCGCACGGGGCCACCCCGGCGCCGGTTGAAAGGGGCTGATCCGTGGTGGGAAAGCCCGTCCATGCCCGACCTCATGGGCCTGTGGCAAAACCTCGTGGTGGTGGCCGGAGAAGCCAATGCCCATCGGCGGGACAGCCCCGTGCCTGGATCTCCCGAACTCCTCCAGTGCGTGGCCTTGCGACCGGCGACGGGCGAGGTGTTCGAGGCGTTTCTGGCTCCGCGCCGACCGTTGGCTCCGAGGGCTCATCAACACCTTGAGGTGCCTCGGGAAGCGTTGCTCGGAGGGCTCTCGGTCGCCGAGGCGACGTCGGTCTGGAGCGGCTTCCTCAAGCCGGGAGATCGCCTGGTGGGTTGGGGCGATTTTGCACTCCAACTCTGGGCGCAGGAATCTTGGCATCCCGAGTGCGAGCCCATCGATTTGCGCATCGTGGCGGCTCATCGACTCAAGCGCCGTCCGGGGACCGCCGCGTCGGCCGCTCAATCGATTGGAGCCAACCTCGAAGGCCCGGCGGTGGCCAGCGGTCGGGCCGGTGCGGCAGTGCGGGCCATGACGGCGTTCATTCGGCAACTGCTGGAAGAACAGCGGGCTGGCTCCGGGCAGGCGTAACCGCCCGGAGGGTTGCAGTGGGTGCGCCTGGCTCAGCGCTGGGCTTAGCGTGTGGCGTTCAGAGTCGGGTAGTCGGTGTAGCCCTGGGCGCCGCCGCCATACAGGCTGGCGTAATCGGGTGCGTTCAAAGGAGCCCCGATGCGGAAGCGCTCAACGAGATCCGGGTTGGCCAAGAAGGGCACGCCGTAGGCAATGAGATCGGCTTCCCCATCAGCGATGGCCTGCTCGCCCAGCGCAGCATCGTATCCGCCATTGAGGATGAGTGGGCCCCGGAAGGCCTGGCGTAGCAGCGGCGAAACGCGCGGCCCTGGGCTCGCCATGGGGTGACCCGGCAACGCCTCCATGATGTGGAGGAAACTCAATCCGAAGCGGTTCAATTCCCGAGCGGCATGGCTGAAGATCGACGCCGGATTGCTGTCGCTCATGTCGCCAAAAGCACCGGTGGGCGACAGTCGGACTCCGACGCGTCCCGGCTGCCAAGCCCCGACCACCGCCTCGGTGACTTCGAGGAGGAAGCGGGCCCGGTTATCCACGCTGCCGCCGTAGCCGTCGGTTCGGTGATTGGTTCCATCCCGAAGGAATTGATCGATGAGGTAGCCGTTGGCTCCATGGATTTCTACCCCATCAAATCCGGCCTTTTGGGCCAGGCGTGTCGCCTCGGCATAGTCGGCCACGATTCCGGGAATCTCATCGGTCTCCAGAGCTCTCGGAGTGGGATACGGTTTCTTGCCCGAAGGGGTGTGAATGCCGTCACCGCGGAGGGCGATGGCCGAAGGGGCCACGGGCAAAACTCCGCCGGGTTGAAAATCCGGATGGGACGAACGGCCCATGTGCCAGAGTTGGACGATGATCTTGCCGCCGGCCGCGTGGACTGCGTCGGTGACCCGCTTCCACCCCTGCACCTGCTCCTCGTTGTAGAGGCCCGGAGTGTTGATCCATCCGGCCGCCTGCTCGGAGATGATCGTGGCTTCGCTGATGATCAATCCCGCCGTCGCCCGCTGCCGGTAGTATTCGACTATGAGGTCATTGGGAATCCGGTCGGGACCGGTGCGACCCCGGGTGAGCGGGGCCATGACCATGCGGTTGGACAACTGGAGATCGCCGGCCGTGAAAGGGGTGAAAAGACGGTTCATGTGAGGAGAAGCTACTGCGAGGTCGATACCAACCGATTCGAGGCTCTCCGTCGCGCAGGAAGTGGCAGGTGTCGTGGGTGCTGCTGGTGCCGCGTTGACCCTCCTCTCGTCACCCTCCGAGGATTCCCGGTCGCCCGAGCCGGCTTCTTTGCGGTCGTTCCCCGAATCCAAGTGATTCAATCCGCCCCCAGAGAGGATCTTGGTAAGGCGAAGGGCTACTGCCCGGGTTGATAGAACCAATCCACCTTGCCGTTGGCTCCCTTGGAGAGGGTCTTCCAGGGCATGATGGAGGTGTGTCCGTCCGCCCAAGCATAATTGCCGCCCTGACCGTGGCGGACGTAGCGAAACAATGCGACCCCCAGGCTGGGTGGGTACAAGTACCCGTAGTTCCACCATTCCAAGCCCTTGGCGGGATCGAGGCCGTCGCCGTTCATCACGGTGTCCGAAGGCTTGGTGATGAGGGAGGTCTTCACCCGGTCTGCCGGGGTGTAGCCAAGGTAGGCGTAGTTGTGCCCATACCCACCGTAGCCCTGATATCCGGGAACGTTGGCCGGGATGACATTGGTGCCGATCTTGGCCGTGGGGCAGGCCACTACCTTGTCCCTGGCGACGAGGTTGGTGAAGTTGCGGTTGTCGGTGGCGATGTACGTCGAGATTTCGGCGAACCACCGGCTCGGAGCCACCCAACCCGAGCCGACCGGGGCCTCGGTGCCGGCCACTGGCAGAAAATCCGTTTGGTCGCCCGCGTACAGCAAGTAGCCCAAGACGATTTGTTTCTCATTGCTGGTGCAGCGGACCGTCTGGGCCTTGGCCTTGGCCCGGGCCAGCGCCGGCAGAAGCATGCCCGCCAAGATGGCGATGATGGCGATGACGACGAGCAATTCGATCAACGTGAAGGCATGCCGGAACAGCGCGGCCTCAGATGACGGAGAGGGTCTCATGGATCTGTGCCATGTCAGCCCGCCCGGCTGGGTCTGTCAAAATGTGTCTTCAGTGTTGGCCGGGCTTATTGAGCAAACTCAGACGCGATCTCAGTCGCGCATGAAGTGGCAGGTGTAGCCGCCCGGGTTTTTGACGAGGTACTTCTGATGGTAGCCCTCGGCGGAATACCAGATGGAAGCGGTGGCGATTTCGGTGACCACAGGGCGGCGCCACTTGCCGGAGGCGTTGACTCGGGCCTTGACCGTTTCGGCGGTCTTTTTCTGGGTCTCGTTGAAGGTGAAGATGGCCGAGCGGTACTGACTGCCCACGTCATTGCCCTGGCGGTTCAGCGTGGTGGGGTCGTGCATGCGGAAGAACCACTTCTCGAGCAACTCTTCGAGCGACAAGGTCTTGGGATCGAAGACCACTTTGACCGACTCGGCATGGCCCGACTTGCTGTCGTGGGTGTCGTCGTACTTCGGGTTGGGCAACCAGCCGCCGGTGTATCCGGCTTGGGTTTCCCGGACGCCGGGAATCTTGCGTAAGATCTCCTCCATGCCCCAGAAGCAGCCGCCGGCGAGGTAAATGGTTTCCAGTCCTGGAGCGGGCTGTGGTGCCGGGGGCACGGTCGGCAGCGCCGACGCTGGGTTGGTCGATGCGTTGATCGAGGTGGGTTGGGTCATGGGAGCCTTTTTTGGAGATGGGGTTTTCGGGGGGGCGTCCGCAGCGGCGACGGTGGTCCGGAACAGAACCAGCGAGGCAGCCAAAAGGGACACGATGGCAATCCAACGGCGCATGAGTCATCGATAACCTCGCCAGCGGTTCGCGCAACCGACATTTGTTGGGGCATCACGCGGGCGAGTCACCCATCCGAATGCCGTCTACGTGCCTCGATCGCCAGTCCGGGTCAATAAGCGGGCGAGGATCCGCGCAGTACGGCCTCGGCCTCGGCGTCAAAGAAGTCACCGAAGTTTGTTCAGCGATCGAATGTTTGGAGGGCGAATGAAGCTCACCGTTTCGAACGGTACTCCTTATATCGCTTGGCCACATCGGCCTCCTTGGGGTTCCCGGTGTGGAAAAGGAAGCGGTATTGCAGGGTGAGTTTCCCGCCGGCAGGAATGGAGTGGTCGCCCCGGTGCGGCTCGTCCTTGAGGTTCTCGAAGTCATGCTGGCCGAACGGGTTGGCGGCGAAGAGTCCGTAGGGACGGACCATCCACCAGGTGGGGTGGCGCAGGTTGTCCGGGTGGTCGAACAAGGCGATGCCGTAGGTCTTCCCGTTGTGCGCCGCGTAATAATCGCACCATTCAGCGCGTTTGCCCCAGGCGGCGAGGCCGATGTGATCCCGGGAAGTGACGATTTGACCCTGACCTCCGCGTTCAACTCCGCCGGACCGGTGTGGCGCGGTCATCCATTGGGCCACGCGTATCGCCATGGTTCCGTCCTTGTTGTCGCCAAGCATCAGCAATCGGTCGCTCGGGGCCATCAATGTCACGCGCCAGTCAATCCAGCGTGCTTGGTCATCGCCGCCGAATTCGAGCACGCGCTCGTCGGTGCAAATTTCCCGACCGTCGGGGGCCATCCAGCGGTTGCGGGTGGCCAGTCGGCCGGTCTCGCCGCTGCGGGCCTCGAGGATTTCGATGTGTTCCGAGCGGCCTTTGTCCTTCGGAGAGCGTCCGATATCTCCGCCCGCCTCATTCCAGAAATCCACACCGTTCATGAAGCTGTGGGCGAACCACATGGATCGGTGCCACGGATGATCGGTCTCCTCACCGTCGGTTTTGCCCATGGGGAAATCCCGCGTCAGCGGTGTGCCATCCGTCGCCAAGATGGGGTGACAAAAGGGTCGCGAGGCTCCATCGCCGAAGACGTAGTCGGTGAAGTGTTTTCCGGAGATCGTCACGCGGACGCGGTCCTTCAAGGTCTCCAGACGGACCGGTTCGGCGGACTCCAGGCGCAGGATGGCCATGACTGCCCCAAAGACGGACAGGAGGGATGAGCAGGGAATCTTCATCGGCTGCGGGTTTTTTTGTGTAGGAGTAAATCCGGAACCGGTGGATGGGACAACTTTTGTGTGAACCGGTGGGACGGATCGATTTTTTGGATCATCGCAAGACGGCTTGAAGTCTCTGTGTTCGAAGTCAGGGTTATTCACTCTTCCCTGACACTGTGCTGAACCGCGATCGCTTATGAGGATTCCCTCCCTGTCCTTGGCTTCCTGCCTGTTGCCACTGTTGTTGGTTACGTCAACGCAGGCGGCCGACCCGTCACCGGCCGTAATGCCCGGAACCCAACCGCTGACCCAGACGGGCGATTTGGCGCAGGCCTTGGTCGGGGGCATTGATCGATACCTCGACCGTGTCCTGGCGGCGGCACCCCAAGCCCGCGCCCGCCATTGGAACCGGGATCTCAACTCGCCGGAGGCCTACGTGCGGTCCATCGAGACCAACCGCCAGCAACTGGCCCGCATCCTCGGCGTGGTGGACGCTCGCGGGCCGGCACAACTTCGGATTTCGGCACCGGTATCGAGTTCACCGTCCGGCAATTCGGCTGAAGTGGGCCGCGGCCGAGGTTTCAAGATTTTCTCGGTGAGTTGGTCGGTCGTTCGTGGGGTGGAGGCCGATGGTTTGATGCTGGTTCCTGATGGCGAGGCCCAGGCTTCCGTGGTGGCCATCGCCGATGCGGACCAGACACCGGAGCAAATCGCGGGTCTTCAGCCGGGCGTGCCGGAGTCGGATCAGTTCGCTCGCCGGTTGGCCGAGCGTGGATGCCGCGTGCTCATTCCTGCGCTGGTCGATCGCTCCGACACCCACAGCGGACTGCCCGGGTCGCGCAAGCTCAAGCAGTCGCAGCGTGAGATGCTGTGGCGGGCGGCCTACGAGATGGGGCGCACCGTGCAGGGCTATGAAATCCAGAAGGTGCTGGCTGCCGTGGATTGGCTGGGTTCGCAGCAGTCGGCCTCGGGGTCCAAGAAGCCCGTGGGCGTGATCGGTTATGGCGAAGGCGGTTTGGTCGCGTGCCTGGCTGGAGCCTTGGATTCCCGCATCGAAGTCACGGCTGTGAGTGGATTTCAGGTGAATCCGCGCCTGCACGACGAACCCATCTACCGGAATGTCTGGTCGCTGACCGACCAATTCGGCGCGGGCGAAATTGCCGGACTCATCGCGCCGCGTGGGCTGGTTTGGGTGCATGGAAAATTTCCGGAGACGCAGTATCCGGCGAAACCGGGCCTCTCACACCATGGCGCCGCACCTGGTAAACTGGGGCGTCCCGATCCCGAGGTGGCCCGGCAGGTCCTCGAAGAAGCGGGTGCTTGGTTGAAAGGAGTGCCCGGGCTGGATCAATGGAAGCTGGTCGAGGCACAGCCCGACGAGTTGTTCAATGACGAGGCCTTGGGTGCGTTCGCCGACCGCTTGGGGCTTCCGGACGCACCTGCGAATCCAGCCGCCGTCTCAGGACTCCAACCCCTCCCCGACAACACGGCGCGTCAGTTGCGGGCCTATTCGCAAATCCTGGAAGACACCCAGTGGCTCATGCGTGAGGCCGAATTCACGCGCGCGGATTTCTGGAAGAAGGCCGACCGCAAGAATGCCGAGACCTTCGCCCAGAGCGCCCGCACTTATCGGGACTATTTGCTGAAGGAGATCATCGGCCCCATCCCGCCGGCCTCGCTGCCGGCCTCGCCACGGACCCGCAAGCTCATCGAGACCAATGGCATCACCGCCTACGAGGTGATGCTCGACGTGCATCCCGACGTGGTGGCCTACGGCATCCTCGTCGTGCCCCGCGGGCTTCAGCCGGGCGAGAAGCGTCCGGTGGTGGTGTGCCAGCACGGGCTCGAGGGCCGGCCGACAGACGTGGCCGATCCGCGCATCGACGCCGGGGCCTACCACACCTACGCGTGGCGATTGGCCGAGCGCGGGTTCGTGACCTTCGCACCGCAGAATTGCTACATCGGCGAGAACCGCTTCCGTCAGGTGCTGCGCAAGGCCCAACCGCTCAAGCTCACCCTCTGGTCGTTCATTCACCGCCAGCATGAGGTCATCTTGGATTGGTTGGCCTCGCAGGAGTTCGTGGACCCCTCGCGCATGGCCTTCTACGGGCTGAGCTACGGCGGCAAGACGGCCATGCGTATCCCGCAGGTCATTGACCGCTATTGCCTGAGCATTTGCTCGGCCGACTACAACGAGTGGATTTGGAAGAACGTCTCGGCACGGTCGTCCTACAGCTACCTGTATGGCGGCGAGTACGACATGCCCGAGTTCAACCTGGGCAACACCTTCAACTACGCCGAGCTCAGCTGGCTCATGATCCCGCGCCCCTTCATGGTCGAACGTGGCCATGACGACGGCGTGGCACCCGACGAGTGGGTGGCTTACGAGTTCGCCAAGACCCGACGGCAGTACGTCAAGCTGGGCTTGGGTGACCGCACCGAGATCGAATTCTTCGACGGGCCCCACACCATCCACGGCAAGGGCACCTTCGACTTCTTGCACCGTCACCTGCACTGGCCGAAGCCCTAAATTCAAAATCTAAAAATCCGGAA
>CAMATE010000032.1 GCA_945861075.1 Akkermansia muciniphila | reverse complement strand
GGCCATGCCGCCGGAAGGCGAAGGGTGAGCCGATCAGACGGGTCCCCTTGCCTCGGCTGGGTCCGGGTTTTCCATGGTCCAGACGCAGTCGGGGTTTGTGGTCGAAGGTGTCCTGATGCGAGGGGCCGCCCTGCATGCACAGGAAGATGACCCGTTGCGCCCGGGAACGATGATGGGGGACGGGGCGGACTGAGGCGGTGCCTTGTCCGGTTTCAGAGCCACCCGAGGCGGTTGCGCTCAGGCCTTGGAAGGCCATCCATCCGAATCCAGCGGCCGCGGTCTTGAGCAGGGCCCGTCGATTCAACGGGCCGATGCCGGTCGGTGTTGTGGGATTCGGAGGGGTCATGGGTCAGGGCAGGTAGCGGAATTCGGCACAGGCGAAGAGGGCCTGGGCGAACAGGGTCCAGGCCTCGTCTCGGCCGGCGGGTCGTCCCGTGCGGGTGTCGCGGGCCAGGGTTTCGGAACGAATGAATTCGAGCGCGCGCGCCGCCTCCTGGGGTGCCGGATCGCGGGCGAAGGCCCATCGGTAGGCCAGTCGGATCCGGGCCGTGTCGCCACCAGCTTGCCGTAGCAGCCTCTGGCTGAAGGCTTGTGCCTGATCCCGGGAAAAGGGGCTGTTCATAAGGAACAGGGTTTGTGCCGGAACCAGCGTTTCATCGCGCTGGGCGACCACCAGGCTGGGCTCGGCGAAATCGAACACATCCAGCACATCGGCCACGGTATCGCGGATTACCGGTAGGTACAGGCTGCGGCGGTTCATGTTCTCACTGGCCCGCTCAATCCCAGGCCGACCCACCTTCGGGCGGGCATTGTCTTGAGGATCTCCCATCTGGGCAACGAGCGACCCGCGGAGCGGTCGGGGATCCAGGGTTCCGGCGGCGCTGAGCATCGCATCGCGGATGGATTCGGCATCGAGGCGCCTCGGCCGGGCTCGCCACAGGAGTTCATCGTCGGGATCGATGGCCTGGCATCTTGGATCAGACTCAGACGAGAGCCGGTAGGTGCGGCTGAGGACCAATTCGCGGATGAGGGATTTGGTGGACCCGCCCCCCGCCTGGAATCTTCGAGCCAGATAATCCAGCAATTCCGGGTGTGTGGGCCTGTGTCCACCGAGTCCGAAGTCGTCGGCGCTGGGCACCAAGCCCCGCCCGAACAGGTGCAGCCAAATGCGGTTGACGGCGACGCGCGCGGTCAGCGGGTTGTCGGGGTGGGTCAGCCACGCGGCCCATTCACGGCGGCCGCTTTCATGGGCGGGCATCGGGTCCGGCGATGTCGGTCCCAGCCGTTGGGGTAGTCCTCGGGGAACCCGGCCGGAGCGCTGGGTCACCTCGCCACGGATCAGGAAAAAGGCGTCTTCGGGCTTTGAGTCGCGCACCCCCATGGCCAACGCGTTCGTGGCCCTGCGGTCCGGGATCTCCAGGGCGGCCGACGCGCGTCGACCGTTCCGCTTCCGGGTCGTTGCTCCGGGATCGGGTGGCAGCGCCAGTTCGGCCCGAGGTGATCGCTCCAGCGGTATCAGCCTCGACGGTTGACGGTTGCGGGCCTTGTCGCCGGTGGTGCCATAGCAGGTCTCGGTGCTGCGGAAGATCCCGGCCAGGGCGTAGTAATCGCGCTGCGAAATGGGGTCGGACTTGTGGTCATGGCAGCGGGCGCAGGCCACGGTGATGCCCAGGATGGCCCGGGTGGTGGTGTCGATTTGCTCGTCCACGAGGTCGGCGAGGAATTGCTCGCGGCGACCTTCATTGAGCCCCTTGGTTCCGATGGCCAGGAATCCGGTGGCGATGATCAGGGCGTCACGCCGATCTGGCGGGGCCGTCGCGGCCAGCAGGTCGCCGGCGATTTGTTCCCGGACGAACTCTGCGTAGGGTTTGTCGTGGTTGAAGGCGTCGACCACCCAGTCGCGATACCGCCAGGCCTCGGGAAAGGGGTGGTTCCGCTCCTTGCCTGCGCTTTCGGCAAACCGGGCGATGTCGAGCCAATGCCGTGCCCACCGTTGACCGAAGGCGGTGCTCGAGAGCCATTCGTCGACCTGCGCGGCGTAGCGCGATTCCGGCACCGTGCCGCTGTTGTCCGGTTGGAAGGCGCTGACTTGTTCCGGGGTGGGCGGCAATCCGGTGAGGTCGAAGCTCGCCCGCCTCAGCCACTCCAGCGGTGAGGTTGCACGCACCGGTTTCAATCCGGCCGCCTCGAGCCGAGCCAAAATGAACGCATCGACCGGACGGATTGGCCAAGCAGTGTCTCGAACGAGCGGCAGTTCCGGATCGCTGACAGGAGTAAAGGCCCAATGATTATCCTTCGCAGGTCCGTTCTTGGCAGGGGGTGTATCCGCCCCCCTAGTCAGCGCCGCGGTGGTTCCTAGGTAACAAAAGAACAACACCAGCGAAATGGTCAGACGATGGCCCATTAGAGAGTAATCACCTTGTCCGACGGCGGATGGGTTGAAAAGGTTTCATCGTGACGGCCCTCTGAGGCAGGCTGATCGGCGTGAAACGGATCGAAGCTTGGTTTCCTACGTTCATTTACAGCGCGCGATTGCGGCCCAACGGATCGGCGTTCAATCGCGAACTGCTCAAGGAATGCCACCAATTCCGAGATTTTGATGAAGCCGGTCGCAAGTGGTCCAAGAAGAACTACCCCGGCGGGTACACGTCGTATGGGTCGATGGATCGATTGCATACCATTTCTTCGACCTTCACAGAACTCGAGCGCCTGATCGACCGGCACGTCCGTGCTTATGCCAAGTCTCTGGAGTGGGACCTCGGGGGCCGGGGGCTGCGGATGTCCGATTGCTGGATCAACATCATGCCTCAGGGCGTGACCCACAGCCTTCACCTGCACCCCAACTCGGTGGTCAGCGGCACCTATTATGTGGCTACGCCACGGGGTTGCGCTGGTTTGAAGTTCGAGGATCCCCGGATGAGCAAGTTCATGGCGGCTCCTCCGGTGTCCGGTGAAGGGAATCCGCGGTCCCGACGCTATGTGACCTACCCGGCCACCGCCGGCAACGTGACGCTCTTTGAGAGCTGGCTGCGCCACGAGGTGCCCTCTAACCCCCTGAAGGCCGAGCGCATTAGCATCAGCTTCAATTACGACTGGGCCTGAACGGACCGGGGCCGGTTCGGTTGGTGGCTTTACGAACGGGTCGGGGCCTTCGATGCGCGTTGAGAGCGGGCGGTCTTCTTCTTCGCCCCCGAGGTTCGCGCATGCGGGATCTGGTCGTGGATGAGCCCGTTGCTGGCGATGAGGCCGTATCGGTGCTCCCCGGGCAGTGCCTGCGTGACAAAGGATCCGCCGGCGCATTCCACGATGAGTCCACCGGCCGCGATGTCCCAGAGTCGGACCCCGGCCTCGACATAGGCGTCGAAGCGGCCGCAGGCGACGTAAGTGAGGGCCAGCGCGGCCGAGCCCATGATGCGGATCTTGCGCACGCGGTGGGTGAGTTCGAGGAAGTCGGCTTGTGCGGCCTTCAGGCTGTCCTGGCTCTTGGCAAATCCGAGTGACACGATGGATTCATCCAACCGGGCGCGGGTGCTGACCTTGGCGATGCGGCCGTTAAGACGGGCCGGCTTGCCTCGGATCGCCGTCCACAAGTCGTCCATGAAGGGGTCGTACACCACGCCGACTTCGCTGTGAAAACCGTCGGCTGTGCGCACTTGCAAGGCGATGCTCACGGCGGCATGGGGGATTCCATAGGCGAAGTTCACCGTACCATCAATGGGGTCTACCACCCAGCGGGCCACGGCCTGTTCACTGGCGGCGTCGATACCCTCCTCGCCCAGAACTGGAATCGACGGGAAGGCCCGGGCTAGCACTCGGGTGATGAGCTTCTGGCACCGGACATCCAGCTCGAGCTTGATGTCGTGCTGATGGGATTCGTTGACCTGCTTGGCGCGTCGCAGGTGCTTCTTCATCAACGCTCCAGCCTGATGTGCCGCGTCGACGGCGGCGGCCAGAGCCTGTGGGTTCGAGGGGGGGCGGGAGGAAGGGATTGTTCGGCTCATCGTCGCGACTCCGAGTCTGAACCGTCCCCGCCTCGAACATCAATGATGGACCCGGAAGCGGGGGTGGGTGTCGTGACGGTCAGAACATCGGTTGGTTTGTTGGTTTAGCCGATCACGCCGGCAGTCCGAAGCGGACATGGGCTTCGTCGGTGGAGATTTTCAGCGAGGTGCACACGTGCCGGGAGGCCAGTTGCAACACGGCCGACCGGACCATTTCATCGAACTGCTTCGGCGGTAGCGCCACGCCTTCGTGTGCGATTTCACGGATGTGCAGTTTGCGGTCCAGCAAATCGGTCAAAAAGGTCTCACAGGTGACCGGGTCGTCGGTGGTGAAGTGCGACGCGGGCAGTTTGCCATGCTGATCGATGTCGTAGGTGACTTTGTATTTGGGGAGCATGATGGGGAGTGGGTTGCTGTATTGGGCCCTCAACCTGTGATGGGTGCGGATAACCTCGGTTGGCAGGCTGTTTTCTGAGCCCGGAAAGCCTAGGGGTTGATTTCTCGAGCGCTTCTCCGCGTTTGCTTCGATTGCATCGGCTTTTGCCTTCAAACCGGTTTATTCCTCCGATTCCCCGACTTGAAATCATCCCCGGCGTTGCCACGGGCCGGGCTTGTCGCATGCTCTGCGCCCCGATCGCATGACCGACCCGCGCATAGATGAACTCCGGCAACTGCTGCCGCGCTGCATGCTGTCGGACTGGGTTCGGCTCGGCGCGCGCGCGGCCCGCTGGGTCCGGGAAGGTCGTCCTGTAGGCGAAGGACCCCACCCGCTGGATCGGCTTATGGAACAGGCGCGGAGTTCCATTGAACGCCGTGAACTTCGGGCGCAAACGATGCCTCGCCCGCAATACCCGCCCGGGTTGCCCATCTCGGCTCGCAAGGATGACATTGTGGCCGCGATCCGCGCCCATCCGGTGGTGGTCATTGCCGGTGAGACTGGCTCGGGCAAGACGACCCAAATCCCCAAGATGTGCCTGGAGGCCGGACTCGGGGCTCGGGCCATGATTGGTTGCACCCAGCCTCGCCGCGTGGCCGCGTTGTCCATCTCTCGACGCATCGCCGAAGAATTGGACGTGTCCTGGGGCCGCGAGGTGGGTTGCAAGATCCGCTTCGACGACCGGTCTGGCAGCGATACGGTCATCAAGCTGATGACTGACGGTATGCTGCTGGCCGAGGTGCAGGGTGACCCGACCTTGGCCGAATACGAAGCCATCATCATCGACGAGGCTCATGAGCGTTCGCTGAACATCGACTTCCTGCTGGGGCACCTCAAGAACCTCCTGGCTCAGCGCCCCGACCTGAAGGTCATCATCACTTCGGCCACCATCGACACGGCAGCCTTCTCGAAAGCTTTCAACGACGCTCCGATCATCGAAGTTTCTGGGCGCACGTTCCCAGTGGAGGTCGAGTATCGGCCCCCGGGAGGTGAGGGCGCCTCGTCGGATCCGGCCGACACCGACTTTGTCGACGCGGCCGCCCGTGAGTGCGAGCGGTTGTTCTACGAGACGGGCGTGGGCGACGTGCTCATCTTCCTGCCCGGTGAACGCGACATCCGCGAATGCGCGGACCTGATCGAGGGACGATTGGGCTCCGAGGCGCAGGTGGTTCCGCTCTTCGGGCGGCTGAGTTCTGGTGATCAGCAACAGGTTTTCAGTCCGTCGTCCCGTCGCAAGGTGGTCATCGCCACCAACATTGCCGAGACCTCGCTCACCATTCCGGGCATCCGCTTCGTCATCGACTCCGGTCTGGTCCGGATGAGCCGCTACAACGCTCGCACCCGTACGCGGCGGCTCCCGGTCGAAGCGGTGTCTCAGAGCAGCGCCAACCAGCGCAAAGGACGGGCGGGTCGTGTTGAGGCGGGTGTTTGCATTCGGCTTTATTCCGAGGAGGACTACGAAGCGCGGTCTCCGTTCACGCAGCCCGAAATCCAGCGGGCCAACTTGGCTGAGGTCATCTTGCGCATGAAGGCCTCGCGCCTCGGCGACATCCAGACCTTCCCGTTCCTCAATCCGCCTGCCCCGATGGCCATCAGCGGAGGCTACTCTCTGCTGCAGGAACTGGGAGCCCTCGACGAGCAGCGTGAATTGACGGCCTTGGGCCGTGATTTGGCCCGCCTGCCTATTGATCCCACGTTGGGTCGGATGCTCCTGCAGGCGCAGACCGAGCACGCGGGCCGCGAACTCCTCATCATCGCCGCTGGCCTGAGCATTCAGGACCCCCGGGAGCGCCCACTGGACCAGCGCGAGGCGGCCGACAAGGCGCACCGCCGCTTCATGCATTCGCAGTCCGACTTCCTGTCGCTGCTCGGACTTTGGAATGGGGTGCACGACCAGTGGGAATCGCTGCGCACCCAAGGCGCGCGGCGGAAGTTCTGCCGGCAGCACTTCCTCTCGTACTTGCGCATGCGCGAATGGCAGGACTTGCATGGCCAATTACAGGGGGCCTTGGAAGACCTCGACGGCGTGAAGCTCAACGAGCGTCCCGCCGAGGAAGACGCGGTGCACCGCTGCATTCTGGCCGGCTTGTTGGGGCATGTGGCGGTCCGCCAGGAACGCAACCAGTACAAGGGCGTTGGCAACCGGATGGTGGCGGTATTTCCCGGATCGGTGCTGTACGATCGACCCGAGCGTTCGCCGAGGCAGGATCGCCGTCCGCCGCCTGCAGGCCCCGCCGCCGCCAAGCCCGAGAAAACCCGGCAGCCCGCCTGGATGGTCTGTGGCGAGATCGTCGAGACTTCCCAGTTGTTCGCCCGCACCTTGGCTGCCATCGATCCGCAGTGGATCGTTCGACTGGCCCCGCACTTGTGCAAGGTGACCCACCAGAACGCTCATTGGAGCGCCAGCGCCGGCCGCGTGCTCGTTGAGGAGAAGACCACCTTCCACGGCCTCGAGGTCTTCGCCCGCAAGGTGGCCTATGGAAACATCGCCCCCCGCGAGGCCACGGCGATCTTCATCCGCTCGGCGCTGGTTGAAGACGACTTGCTGCCCCCGGCTCTCTCCGGTCGGAACGACGATTTTGACGGCGACGACGACCGGGCCGTGGTCCGGGCCATGCAGACGGCCGCGCCCTCGGCCGAACCGCGTTTCATGGCGGCCAACCGGGCGCTCCGCGAAAAGGTGGAGAACTGGCAAACCCGCTTGCGGCGCAACACCGTGGACCTCGATCAGGTCTTCTTCGAATTCTACGCCCGGCACTTGGAAAACATCTCGTCGCTGCACGAATTGCACCGGTTGATGCGCGACCACACCGAGCCCGGGTTTTTGTGTGCCACCGAGCCGGAGATCACCGGCGGCAAAGACCTGCATCTCGATGAGAACGCCTTCCCCGACAGCGTGACGGTCGATGGCCAGGTGGTGCCGCTGGTGTACGCGTATGCGCCCGGCGAGGCTCACGACGGCGTCACTGTGAAGTTGCCCGCACCCTTGGCCCAGCGGGCTGGGGCTGCTGTCCTGGAGTGGGCGGTGCCCGGGTTGCGCGAAGCCAAGATCGAGGAACTGCTCCGGGCGTTGCCCAAATCGCTGCGACGGGAATTGATGCCCTTTCCGCCCAAGGTGCCGGAAATCGTTCGCGAATTTCAGCCGCAGGGGACTTCGTTCTTTGCCGATCTCGCTCGTTTTTTGACCCAGCGCTACGGAGTGCCGGTCCCTGAAGAGGCTTGGGGCTCCGAGGCTGTGCCCGCCCACCTGAAGTTGCGCTTCGAATTGTTGGGTTCCGATCGCCGGACCCTCGTGGCGAGTCGCGATCTCCAGGAGGCTCGCACGCGACTGCCCCAAGCGGCGCCGAAGACCGTAGGCGATCCGCCGGCCTGGCATCAGGCGGTGCGACGTTGGGAGCGCCCGGCCATGACGGCTTGGAGTTGTGGCGATTTGCCGGAACGCATCACTGTGGTCGATGACCCGGTGTTTCCGGTAATGGCTTGGCCTGGCTTGGAACGCGAAGGGGGTGCTGTGAATGTCCGACTGTTTCGCACCCGCGAGGCATGCCAATCGGCCTCGCTTTTGGGCTTCCAGCGGTTGGTGGAGTTGGCGTTGTCAAAGGATCTCGCCTGGGTGGAGAAGGAGCTTCGTGCGTTGGTTCGCTTTGATGCGGCTTATGCCGCAATCGGTACCGCGTCGGAGTTGCGGGAGAGCGCCTTCCGTCATTTGTTGCGCCACATTCTCCCCGCCGCTGTGCCGGAGGTGTTGACCGCCGCGGTCTTCGAGGCAGCCGTGGTTCAGGGTCGGGAGCGAATCGTGGGACTGGTTCCGAAATTCATGGACCAGCTGGCCCTCGTCCTCCAGGCACTCCAATTGGCCCGGGCCCGCATCGGGTTGCCGGCGCCGGTCAAGGCCCTGCCTCCGAAGACCCGAACTCTCAATGACCTGAGCCAACTGGGCGCGTTGCTGGCGAACGCTCCAGCCGCCGGCAAGGGGAGCGCCAAGGCTCCAGCTCATTCCGCGGCCTCCGTCGAGGGACGCCCGGCCACATTGCCCGAAGAGTTGGCGTTCCTCATGCCACCGGCCTTTTTGGACGGCATCGAGTTCGAGACGCTGCGCCAGTTGCCTCGGTATCTCAAAGCCCTGACCCTCAGGGCCGAACGGGCGGCCAACAACCCGGTCAAGGATGCGGAGCGTGCCAAGGCAGTCGCTCCCTATCAGGCCGCGTTGCACCGTCTGCGGACCGCTTCGCCAGCGAATCCCGATGCGGCCTGCCGGATCGACGGGTTCCGCTGGCTTCTCGAAGAATACAAGGTGTCTCTCTTCGCACAGGAACTCGGAACGGCGGTGCCCGTTTCTCCCAAGCGATTGGATGAATATTTGGCATCGATGCGTTGATGAAAATCATGGCCGCCGGACGAGATATTCTGGAGACAGGTGACGATTTGGTGTCACGTTGACTCCACCTGAACTCAACCTCCCTCCAACAGAACTGAATTCGGATATGCTTTTCCCAGACTTTCGTTCCCGTCTCTCGCCGGTGCTCTCAGTCATCCTCTTGAGCGCCCTCTTCGGGTCCCCCCAATCGCTCAGCGCCCAGGCGGCCGCCAAGAAGGTGACCCTGGAAATCAGCGTGGGCACCAACAACACCCTGGTGCTGCCGCGCACCGTGTTCGGCAAGGAACATTTGATGTCTGCCTCGCGGATCCCGCAGTCGCTGGCCGCGACCTCCACGGGATTGTCGGGCAAGATCGTGAAGTTCGAGCTCTTCCACGACGGCGTCGATTTGTACGAGGCCACCGACGGCTTGGTGGTGACCAAGGACCTGCCGGCCCGCCGCATCCTCACGACCTTCCCCATCGTCGAGCAGGATGCCAATAAGGTGGTCATTGATTTTAACCGGGGCATGCGCCGCCTTTATACGGAGATCTGGTATGGACAAGGGCGTGGTTTCAACGCGATGTCCCGCGATGAATCGCTGGAGATTCCGCAGTCGCGTGTATTTCAGGCCGAGAAGCTCGACAACCAATTGTCCATCCGCCAGAGCGTCCAGGTTCGCGACCGCGAGGCCATGGCCAACGTCGAGCAGCGGTTCGAGGTGCGCTATTTCTTCACGCCCTACGAGGCCGGTACTTACAAGGGCAAGGAAGCTCCCGCCTCCGATTTGCGATACTCGCGATTCTTCGAAACCCAGGCTCGCCTCGAGGAGAGCACCGGTCGTCCGTCACCCCAGATGGCCCGTTTCGATGTCTCCAAGCCGGTGGTCTTCCATTACAGCGCCAACACCCCGGCCGACTACGTGGAGGCGGTGAAGGACGGTATCCTGTATTGGAACCGCGCCTTTGGCACCAATCTGGTCCGCGCCGAAAAGGCCCCTGCGGGTGTCACCGCACCTGACTCTCGCTACAACATTGTGCAGTGGGTTCCGTGGGATAACGCCGGCTTCGCCTACGCCGACATCCTCATCGACCCGCGCACGGGTCAGTCCGAACACGGTCAGGCTTACATGACCAGTGTGTTTGCCTTGAGCGGAAAGGCTCGCGCCCGGGCATTGCTGCGTTCGATGCGCGACATCGTGGCCGACAAGAAGAAGCTCACCGCTGATGCCGTGGGTGGCGAGGCCGCGCAAGGCTTCCCCTGGATGACCGCCAATGGCCTGTGCCACATGCAGTCGGTGGAATTTGCTCATCAGTACGCCCAGGGCCTGGAAGACCTGCTCTCCAATGAAACCCTGACCGACGCCGGGGCGCTGCGGGCCTCGCAGGATTATGTGCGCGAGGTCGTGGCCCACGAGGTGGGGCATGTGCTCGGCCTGCGCCACAACTTCGCCGGCAGCGTTTCGGCCAACATGAGCCGCCAGCAAATCGACGAGTGGTTTCAGGCCTACGTCACTGGGCAGAGCCTTGATGCCTACACCAACCACTTCGCTTCGTCGTCCATCATGGAGTACACGGTCTTCAAATCGGCCGTGCAAGTCGGGTGGTTCATTCGCACTCGCAAGGAGCCCCTGCCGCATGACAAGGCGACCATCCAGTGGGGCTACTTCGGTGGACAGGAACCGCGCGACAAGAAGATGCTTTTCGGTTCCGACGAACTTGTTGGTACGTACGGCGACCTCCAGCGCTTCGACGAAGGCGTTGAACCCGTGGTTGGTGCCTACTCGCAGTTGGCCGACGATATCCGCCTGCTCCCCAACAGCCTCATCGAGACCTTCATCGCGGCCAAGGCACCGCGGGATTCGCGTGATGCCACGCCGATTGCCGAGGTGAACCTGTCGCCCGCCCGCTACGCCGCCCAGACGGCCAACCACTTCGCCTCCATGCTCGGTTGGTTCCGTTCCTCGGCCCGTTCGCTGCGGGTGGAGAACCAGTTTGATTTCATCGGTGAGCTGAACCAGAAGGACCGCGCCAAGGCCCACTGGAAGGACTTGAATGACCAGGTCGAGCGCATTGGTGGCGTGGACCGTGCCCTCTTCAGCTTCCTGCCCATGGACCTCAAGCTGGAGCTGAAGGATCCGTCGAAGGGGATTCCCACCGCCGACAAGGTGAGTCAAACCAACCTCATGGGGCGTTTGAGCAAACTCCTCGAGGCCCCGGCTTACACCAACTTCGTGGGCCTGGACGAAAAGAAATACGCCTTCAGCGCTGCCGAGAAGGAGCTGATCCTGAAGCGTGGCGAGAAGTTCTTCCGTGAATTCGAGAAGGAGTTGGTCAAGCAAGTCTGCGCCCGTCTCGAGAACGCTCCGCGCGACCTCGGTGTCGTAGCCCAGGAAAGCCTCGAGGACAGCGACATCACTTCGAAGGTGGAGCAGCGCATCATCGACACGGCCCGTCTGGTGCTTACCGCCAAGGACGAAACCAAGCGTCTCAAGGGCAAGGTCGACAAGAGCCTGGTGGAGGTCGTTGACTTCCGCTACGAGCCCGAGGTTCGCATGGCCGCGGCCAAAATGCTCAACGACAAGACCGGGACTTATCGCGGTTGGGCCACCGACGCCAAGGGTGACTTGAACAAGTCCTTGAAGGACGACATCGACGGCGCCTTGAACATCGCCAACTTCAAGGACTTCAAGGACTCCATGCTCTCGCGGACGTTGCGTGAGTGGTACCTGAAGCAGCAGGATATCTTGGGCCTGCTGCCTCCGAAGCCGGCTGGTAAGTGAGTGGGGGCGCAGGATCAGTCCTGCGCTCGCAGGGAACGTGGGGACAGGTTGAGCTTTCGCGCTGAACGCGCGAGGGGGTGAGGTAGTTCACGTTCCAGTGCTTGCTCTGGCCTGATCCTGCTGGTGTTGGGGTTGTGGGGGTGGTGGGGCGCAGGATCAGTCCTCCGGTCCGATTCGGCTGCGGCCTCTGGATCGGCCCTCGGAAGCCCCAATTGAACTCGAACCCGACCACCGCCGGATTTGCCATGGGGAGAACCTTCCAGCAAGGTGGAGGAACGCTATGGCCGAACACAACGACTCGCGCATTCCGGTGACCGTCCTCACGGGCTTTCTTGGCGCCGGCAAGACCACCTTGTTGAACCGCATCCTGACCGCCAATCACGGCAAGCGCATCGCCGTGATCGAGAACGAGTTCGGTGAGATCGGCATCGACAACGAACTCGTCATCCAGGCCGACGAGGAGATCTTCGAGATGAACAACGGGTGCCTCTGCTGCACCGTCCGCGGCGACCTGATTCGCATCCTCGGCCAGCTCATGAAGCGCCGGAACAGGTTCGACTACGTGCTGGTCGAAACCACCGGCCTGGCGGATCCCGGCCCGGTCGCTCAGACCTTCTTCAGCGACGAAGAGATCAAGGATAACTTCCGTCTCGATGGCATCGTCACGCTTGTCGACGCCAAGCACATCTCCCTGCACCTCCACGACGCGCCCGAGGCCAAGGCGCAAATCGCCTTCGCTGACCGCATCGTCCTCAACAAGACCGACCTCGTGACGCCCGAGGAGTTGGCTCACCTCGAACGTCAGGTTCTGGCCATCAACCCGGTTGCCAAGATTCTGCATACCCAGCAATCCAACCTCTCGGTGGATCAGGTTATCCACCTGCATGCTTTTGATCTGAACCACAAGCTCACCTTGGACGGGGATTTCCTGGAGAAAGCGCTGCCCTTTGAGTGGAGCGGCACACTTCACCTCGATGCAGGCGATTACACCCTGCGCCTCGACGCGGGCCCGGATGCCGTGATGGGCGCCGTGCTGCTCCAATTGGATACCCATAGTCACGAGCAGGGCCACGGCCACGATCATTCCCATGCCGAGCACGGTCACGAGCATGGTCAGGAGCACACGCATGACGACCACGGCCATGACCACGACCATGATCATGATCATGATCATGATCACGGGCACAGCCACGGCCACGGCGAGGAGTGCGGCGGTGGGCTGCACGACGCATTGCACCATGCCGAGGAAATCGCCGAAGGAGTCTTCAATGGCATCGGAACGGCCGTCCGCATGGGCGGAGTGATCAAGCCTGGCAAGACCCTCTACAAATTGATCCTCGGCGAGGACGGCATCACCGCCACTTTGCGCATTCCCGCCCACGGTAACTACGCCCTCTTCACCCAGCATGGGTTGGACGAGTTCAAGGGACGCATCGAGCGCGACGGCAAGACCGTCGAGCCCACCCATGTCCACGAACACGGCGGCCATGGTCACACTCACACCCACGACGAAACTGTCTCCAGCGTGGGCATCGAAGAGCGTCGGGAACTCGACGCCAAGAAGCTCAACGCGTGGCTGAGCGAACTGCTCCAGACCAAGGGTCAGGACATCTTCCGCATGAAGGGCATCCTCAACATCAAGGGGCAGGCCAATCGCTTCGTTTTCCAGGGCGTCCACATGCTCTTCGAGGGCAAGCCTGACCGTGCGTGGAAAGACGCCCTCGAGCGCAAGAGCCAGTTGGTTTTCATCGGTCGCAATTTGGACCGCGAGGCTCTGAACGCCGGCTTCCGTCGCTGCCTGGCCTGAGCGCCGCCCCTCCAACCGAGTCTGCTGCACCGACCTCGAGATGAACGCTCCGCTCCGACCCGCCGAATGGGTCCTCGATCTCAACGAACCCATCGCCGCCTTGGGAGGCTCGCCGGATGGAAAACTCATCGCGGCCCTGGGTACCGAGGGTTCTGCCTGGGTGGTGGAGGCGTCGACCGGGCGTCGTCTCCACACATTTCAGGCTCATGAGGGTGGGGGATTTCGCCTGGTCTGGGGGCCTTCGGGCACCTCGTTTGCCACGGCAGGTCAGGATGGTCAGGTTCGCCTCTGGGATGCGTTGACTGGAACCCAGACTGAATCGCTGCCCATGCCCTCGGCCTGGGTGGAGCAATTGACCGCATCGCCGGCGGGCGATCGGTTGGCGGCCGCCTCCGGCAAGACAGTGTGCATCGGGCGTCCTGGCGGGAGCGGTTGGACTCACACGTTGGGCGGCCATCGCAGCACCGTCGCCGGGCTGGCCTGGTCGGCCGACGGACGATCCCTGGCCGTGGGCTGCTACGGCGGGGTGAGTGTGTACGACGCGGACACGGGTCGCGTCACCGCTGAGTTGCCTTGGAAGACGAGTTTGGTGTCGGTGGCGATTTCACCGGACGGCCGTTGGGTCGTCGCCGGCACTCAGGAAAACAGTGTGCAAATCTGGCCGCAGCCCTTTCGTGAGGGCGAAGAGTTGGCCATGTCGGGCTATGAAGCCAAAGTGCGCAGCCTGGCCTGGCATCATTCCGGGCGATACCTCGCCACCGACGGCGGCCAGGAACCCATGGTGTGGGATTGCAGCGGCAAGGGGCCGGCAGGTTCCACGCCGCGTATCCTCGAAGGTCATCCGACTCGAGTCTCTTGTCTCTCCTACCAGAAGGCGGGACACCTTCTGGCCAGCGGTTGCCTGGGTGGCCGAGTGTTGTTCTGGAACGCGGGCAAGTCCTCCCAGCCATTGCGGGCTACCGTGTTGTCGTCCGCCGTCACAGTCTTGGGTTGGTTGCCGGGCGATGCCTGGGTGATGGCCGGATGTCGGGACGGTCGCTTGGCGCTGATCTCCGCTCCGAAGGTCTGAGCAGGCCGGAGGGTCCTTGGGCCTTGCGGTTGGATCGTCATCCGATCGCGGTCCTGCGACCCAAGCCCAAAAACTCCCGAAGGCGCGGGTGCTCGGGTTGATCGAGCACCGCCCGGGTCGGGCCAGTGGCGACCACGCGACCACCGTCGATGAAGACCACCCGGTGGGCGATGTCGCGAGCGAAGTCCAGTTCGTGGGTGACGAGCAGTAGGGTCATACCTTCAGTTGCCAGACTGGCCAGCACCGAAAGCACCTCGCTGCGCAGTTCCGGGTCCAGGGCGCTGGTGGGTTCGTCGCAAAGAAGGATTTGCGGCTTCATGGCCAGAGCCCGGGCGATGGCCACGCGCTGCTGCTGCCCGCCCGACAGTTGAGAAGGCCGATGATGGGCGCGATCGGCCAAGCCTACCTTTGACAGAAGGTTCATCGCCTGTTCCCGGGCCTCGGCATCGGGTACTCGGTCCACGTGGAGCGGAGCCTCCATCACGTTCTCCAGGGCCGTCCGGTGCGGGAAGAGATTGAATTGCTGGAAGATCATCCCGGTGCGGCGGCGCAGTCGCTGGCGCAAGGCGCGGTCGTTGGCCTGCGGTGTTCCGGCCTGGATGCGCACGTCGCCGAGGCGCAACGATCCGGAGTCAGGCGTTTCCAGCCAATTGAGGCAGCGGAGCAGGGTGCTCTTGCCGCAGCCGCTCGGGCCGATGAGGGCCACCACTTCGCCGGCTTCCTGACGGTGGTCGATGCCGTCGAGCACGGTGACGGAGCCGAAGCGTTTGCGCAGTCCGACGATCTCGATCATGGCTGCAGCCTCCGTTCGAGGGCCCGTGCCGCGGCCGAGGCCGCATGGCCCATGGCGAGGTAGATGGCAGCGGTGATCAGGCCCAACCCGAGGTAATCGCCTGCGTCCAACGAGCGGATGAGGAATTCCTTGGTGAGTTCCACCAGGCCGATGACCGAGACGATGGAGGAGTCTTTGAAGAGGGCGATGAGGTCGTTGGTGATGCCCGGGAGACTGATGCGCAGCGCCTGGGGCAGAACGACCCGCCGCAAGGTCAGGGCCGGCGACAATCCCAAGGCCATCGCTGCCTCGGTCTGTCCACGCGGGACGGCCTCCAGCCCGGCGCGGAGGTTCTCGGCCTCGTTGGCGGCGTAGTTGAGACCGAGAGTGAGCACGGCGGCGGCCCCGGCCGGGAGGTTCCAGCCGAGAGCCTGAGCCAGCCCGAAGTAAATGAAGTACAACTGCAGCAGCAGCGGCGTGCCCCGGAACACCTCGATGTAGACGATGGCCGTCCGTCGCAGGGCTGGGGTTCCGTAGCATCGGGAGAGGGCCAGCCCGAGTCCGACGGTCATGGCCAAAGTCATGGATGCGAGGGTGACCCACAGCGTGGTGATGGCGGCCTCAAGCAGGATGGGCAGGTAGCGGAGGCTCGATCCGAGTCCGGCCTTGGGCTTGGGGGCCACGGGGTTTCCGACGGCCCTGGGTTCGGCGGTGTTTGTGGTTCCGATGGCTCCCGCGATCTCGGAACTTCCCGAGGTTTCTGTGACCAAGGTCAGCCCGGTGGATGGTGAGGGTCGGGTTCCATTCGGTACGATCGTGGTTGTAGGGCCGGCGGCCGGGGGCGTCTCGTGAGGCTCAGGCTTCCAGGTGGCCAGTCCCGCCTGCGCCGCATCCCAGAGTTGGTAGCGTTGGTAGATGCGTTCGAGAGTGCCGTCGTGGATGAGGTCGCCGAGGGCTGCATTGATGTGGAACAGCAGGCGGTCGGATCCAAGCGGGACGGCGATGGCGTAATGCGACGGCGCAAAGGCCGGCCCGGCTCGTCGGAGTTGTGGACGGCCTTGGAGGTTAATCGTGGCGATTGGTGAGTCGGTGAGGACGGCGTCGATGCGGCCGAGTTCGAGATCGCGGAAGTAGTTCACATTCTCGTCGTACACGCGCACCTCAAGGCCGGGCTGCCGAGTGGCCAGTCGGTGGGACAGCGTGGAGGCCAGCACTCCGATGCGGCGGCCGGCGAGGTCTCCGAGGGTGCGGATGCCTGTGTCTGAGGCCCGCGTGACCAACTGTTGTCCGAACGTGAAGTACGGCCGGCTCATGGCGACCTGAGCGAGGTTCTCGGGCGTGCGCTCGAGGGCTGCGATGATGATGTCGAAATTGCCGCCCTGACGAAGGCCGGGAATGAGGTTGGCCCAGTTGAATTGGACGAAGCGGGACTGGCATCCGAGCCGATCGCACAACGCCTGGGCGAGCTCGACCTCAAAGCCGACGAGTTGGTCGGGCTGTTCTGCCGGATGAAAGATGTAAGGCGCCCCGCCCTCCGCATCATTCGCCCATCGGAGCACCTGGGGAATGCCGGATGGTGGTTTGGTCGCGACAGCCGGGTTTGTCCGCGTCTCCGAGGCAAGGCTTGCTCCGCCGGTGCACAATCCCCCGGCAGTCCACGCCAAGAAAATGAAAAGCAATGTGTGGACGCAGCGCACCGTTCTGCGATTAGCCGCTGCGCACCCAGTTTCTCAAGCCAATAACCACGCGGACTATCCACCACCCTCGGGGTCGGTCCCTCACATCTACACAAAAAGTGCCATATTATCATAAACCTGCTACCTGGCTTGGGGAGTCTGGCGCCCGGTGACAGTGCCCTGAGGGCTCCGCGGAATGGGTCCTGCGTTCGCAGGGAACGTTGGGCCCGGAGGAACTTTCGCGCTGGAGCGCGAGGGGGATTAGGATGTCGACGTTCCAGTGCTCACTTCGGACCCATTCCGCTCCCGCCCAAGGTGCCTGCGGTAAAAATATTAACCTTTATGCCAGAGGCTGCCGTGCATCGCCTGCGTGGGTGAGGTGGTTTGGGGTGAACTCCGGGTTCGCCTTCATGGGCTGCGTTGGGGTTTCATCGGGTTTCGGCGTAATTGGCCGTCCATGCAATGAGCGAACACTGGGATGTGGTGGTGGTCGGGGGAGGAGCGGCAGGGCTATTCTGTGCCCGGTCGGCAGGACTGCGCGGGCGACGCGTGGAGTTGCTGGAGCACAATCCGCGGCCTGGCAACAAGATCCTGATCTCCGGTGGCGGGCGCTGCAATTTCACCAACATCGGCGCGACCACGGCCAACTACGTCACCTCAGGCAGTCCGCATTTCCTGAAGTCGTCGATGGCCCGGTTCACATCGGCGGATTTCCTCGCGCTGGTCGAGCGACACGGGATCGCCTGGCATGAAAAGAAGCTGGGGCAGTTGTTCTGCGATCAGAGTTCGAAGCAAATCCTGCAAATGCTGGAGCAAGAATGCGGGGATGCCGGGGTGCGGATCACGGTGAACTGCAAGGTGGAGGGTGTGGAGCGTTTGCCGGAGGGCGGGTGGCGGATCCAGACCACGCAGGGCGAGCGCACGGCCGACTCACTGGTGATCGCAACCGGGGGGCTTTCGTTTCCGAAGCTGGGCGCGACGCCCTGGGGATACCACATCGCCCGCCAATTCGGGGTGCCGCTGGTGGAGCCACGTCCCGGATTGGTGCCGCTGACGTTGCCGACGGCCCGCTACTCGGCGTTCACGGCGTTGAGTGGATTATCAATTGATGTCGAAACCTGGGCGAGTGCCGACCGGCCGCGCTTCCGCGAGAACACCCTGTTCACCCACCGGGGGCTCAGCGGGCCGTCGATCCTCCAAATCTCGAGTGTGCTCAAGTCGCGCGAATCGTTCCGGATCAATTTGCTGCCCGGCGTGGATGCAAAGGCATTCCTCATGTCACACCGGATGGGTGGCAAGGATCTGAAGTGGGCGCTGCGTCAGGTGCTACCGGAGCGGTTCGTTCAGGCATGGTTGGGGCCGAACGCGGCTCCACGGCCCTTGGCTCAATTGCCGCAACGCGAGATCGACACGTTGGCGGCGCAGCTCTCGGGCTGGGAGCTCCAACCAGACGGCGACGAAGGGTATCCGAAGGCGGAGGTGACGGTAGGTGGTGTGGACACATCCGCGCTGTCGTCCAAGACGATGGAGTGCCGGGACGTGAAGGGTTTGTTCTTCATCGGCGAGGTGGTGGATGTCACGGGCTGGCTGGGCGGCTACAACTTCCAGTGGGCATGGGCCAGCGGCTATGCAGCCGCTCAGGCCGTCTGAGTGCGGCGGGCCTTTCGGCAGCTACGGCATTGTATCATGGGCCGAGTGCCGCAGAGGGTACACGCCCCCCGATCCGCCTTGTCCCTGTCGAAAATTCCTCGCCGCACTCAGACGGCCTGGGCCGGGGCGTTTGGGTAGCTTCGGAAGTTTGTGGTACCTCTGAGGGTTGGGCGCTGGTTCTGAAATTGGCGAGGTCTGCGGGGGTGGATCGCTCAGGCGCTCTCTAGGATTTTCTTCTTCGTGCTTTCGTATTCCTGCTCACTGATCAAGCCGTCGTCGCGCAATTGCTTCAGGCGGCGAAGCCGTTCATCGAACGCCAATGTCTCATCGGGAGGTTTGTTGCCACCACGGATGCCCGCCTCATCCATCGCGTCCTTCAATATCCCTCCGGCCATGCGTGACCACGGTTCGACATCGCGTCGCGCCTGTTCGGCGTCGAGGGTGATTCCTGAGCCTGCCAAGCCTGCTTTGCCAACGCCGGACAACAGGCCACCAGCGATCATCATCACCATGCCGATGCCCCCTCGCAGCATCATTGAACGACTCCGTTGCTCGAAGTTGGTGAAGTCACCGAAGTGGGCTGCAAACGACAGGAACGTAGAGAGGAAGCTGAGAATGCCGAGGACGCTGACGACCCGGCCGATATAGAAGATCGCCCTCCGTTCCGGTGGTATTTGTCGTTGTGCCACGGGGCTTTATCGGCTGAAGGGCTGGAGGTCGACCCGAGCAACTTCGGCCCCGCAGTATAGGCATACCGGGCGCTTGCCCATGAGTTTGCGGCTGCATTTCGGGCAGTCGGGATTCACCTTGGCCACCTTGCCGTCGAGTTTGCCGTCCCGCAGATCAATCTCCTGGACCCGTTGGACGAGCTCTGCGTCGGTGCAGCCATGCTTCTCCTTGAGGATCGTCCACAGCGCTTCGGTCAACATGAAGAGTTTCTCCACGTCGCACTGGATGATTTCGTTTTGGGCACGGACGTCGGTTGCAGCCCGGGAAACGGATTCGCCGCCATCGCGGTTTTGCTTGTCCATCAAGTGGACGGCACTGGAGAAAAGAACATCCTCAATCATGGTTGTGTATCCTGTGGAATGGATCCAACACAGCGACTGTCGCGGCGTTTGGATGAGCCGAAGCGTGCGATAACATGTCCCAATTTTTAATCCAGGCAACCATCCATGCGGGAGCGGGCGAGTCTTTCCATGCGGTTGGACTCGAAAGGTCGGGTGGATTGTCGCGTCGAATCCCGGCTTTCACCCAAGCCGAACTGAAATACGCTTATTTGCGAACCATCACGGTCGGCTTTTCGAAGAGTTCACCGTCGCCGAGATGTTTGAGCACGAAGCGCTGCAGAGCCCGAGTGTCCGCCGTGAGCAGCAGACGTTTGTCTTCAACGTGATGGGCGAGCGCCTTCGGATTGGCGGTAAGATGTTTTTCCAACCAACCGAAATCCGTGGGCGCCACTTTCAACTGCGATGCCCGTAGCGTCACTCGCATGAGCAGATGGCCGGGGAACATGGCAGTCGCCACGTTGTGGGTCTGTTTGGGTCCGTAAGTGCAGTCGCTTGGGATCAGGTCCAGAAAACAGTCCTTTTCGAGTTTGAAGAGATGGACTGCGAATTCGCCCTGTTTGCCGTCCGGTTCTGTGGTGGTGAGTTTGTACGCTTTGCCGT
>CAMATE010000031.1 GCA_945861075.1 Akkermansia muciniphila | reverse complement strand
GGCTGGGTGCACAGCGTGGTGTTGGGAGTGGATGGCAAGGCTTACAGCTGGGGTGGGAATGCATCAGGCCAGTTGGGCGACGGGAGCGTGGATGAACGGCGCACTGCGGTGGCCGCGGTGGGAGTGACTGGGAACTTGAAGTCCGTGGTGGCAGGGGGTGAGTACAGCCTGGGATTGGGAGAGGACGGGGTGGTGTATGGATGGGGTGGGAATGAGTCTGGACAGTTGGGAGATGGAACGAAGGTGAACCGTCGAAGTGCGGTGGCGGGATTGAGAGGGGAGATTCGCAACGGGCTGGTGGTGGGGAGTGTGAGTGCGGGTGGTCAGCACACGTTGATTTTGGCCAATGGTGAACCGGCGTTGGAACCGCCCGTGGTGTTGGCTGGGAGTCTGAGTGGTGTGTATGGCAGTGCGGTGAGCGGGAAGATCGAGGCCAACGGGCGCTTGATCGTGGAGTACGGAGCGGTGGGATTGCCGGAAGGCCTGGTGTTGGACACGACCACCGGAGTCATCAGTGGTACCGCGGGTCAGGTGGGGACTTTTTCTGTGCGTGTGAGCGCACGAAACGCAGCGGGGACCGGGACGGGGACGCTGACGGTTCAGTTGGGCAAGAAGGAGCTGACGGTGAGCGGGCTGTCGGTGGCGTCCAAGGAGTACGATGGAACGACGCAAGCGACGGTAACCGGAACGCCGGTGCTGGTCGGTGTGGTAGGCACCGACGCGGTGACTCTTACGGGCCGCATGGTCGGGCAATATATTGATCCCGCAGCTGGCTCCGGTAAGCCGGTTTCTGTTTCTGGCTATTCTTTGGGTGGCGCCAAGGCGGTGAATTATTCGATTTCGTCGACTGTGCTGTTGGTCGCAGACATCGTGCGTCGACCGTTGTCCTTGTCGGCGGTGGCTGCTGTTTCGAAGGATTTCGATGGCACTGATCTGGCTCAGTTGACGGGTTTGAATTCGTGGGTGAATCGGGTGCCTGGAGATGAAGTCCAGGCCCGGGTGGTTTCCGCCAGCTTCGCGCAAGTATCGGTTGGAACCGCCGTGAACGTGGTTGCCAGCCTGGAGTTGCAGGGTGCTGATGCGGGCAATTACCAGCTGATCGCGCCAATCGGGCTTCGCGCAGACATTCGTCCTGCGGCGGTTCTCATCCAATTGGCCGGCACGTTGCAAACCTACACCGGATCGGGAGTGACGGTGTATGCGGTGACGATCCCGGAAGGGGTGCCGGTTTCTCTGACCTATGACGGGAAGACCAATCTACCGGTCGCAGTTGGGACTTATGCTATCGCGGCCCGAGCCTCCAGTGGCAACTACTTGGGTCTTTTGTCAGGAACCTTGGAAATCCGGCCCAAGACCGTATCGGGTATCGTGACGGTGCAAGACAAGGCTTTCGACGGATCGACTTTGGCGACCGTCGTCTCCCGGAAATTGGAGGGGGTGGCTGCGGGTGACACGCTCGCCCTTCAAGTATCGGAGGTGCGATTTACGGATCCCTTGATGGGAGCCAAGAAGTCGTTGGTAGCGGTCGGTGGGTCGATTGTTGGTTCCTCGGTGGCGAATTACCGGTTGGGCGATGTGTCCGTTGTGCCGGCGGCGATCTTGAATAATCCGCCGGTGTTTGATGCCTTCCCTAAATTGGTTGCGGTTGAGGCCAAGACCTTGCAGGAAATGATCACGGCAGTGGATTCGGACTTGCCGCTTCAAACGTTGACCTACCGCCTGCTGGAGGCGCCGAGTGGGCTCTCCATTACGGTAGGCGGGCTTCTGCAGTGGACCCCGAAGCGAACGGATATTCCGGGCCCCTACACTTTTGCGGTGGAGGTCAGTGATGGGGTCGCCTCGGTCCAAAAAAGAGGCACCATCACGGTGGCCAATAGTGGAACCGATCCCCTCGTGATCCTGATCCCTAATGTCACGGTGACGGAGAACGTTCAGACGATCCGCCAATTGAACACGCCGGATCCGGATTTGCGTGGAACCTTGGTGTGGTCGCTCATTCAGGGTCCGTCGGGTTTTGCCGTGGGCCCTTCTGGGCAATGGACTTGGCAAGCGGGCGAGCGTTTGGGAGGAACCCGTTGGAACGTGGTGGCCGAGGTAACCGACGGTCGGTTGACCAGTCGCGTGGGATTCAAGGTTCAAGTCACCGAGGACAATCAGGCGCCGGTTTGGTTGGCGAATCCTCCGCCGGTCGGAACTGAAGGTCAGGAGATGATTTGGACATTGGTGGCCACTGATCTGGATGATCCGAGCCAGGCTTTGAGTTACCGATTGGTGGAAGGGCCTGCCGGTTTAGTGGTGGAAACCAATGGGTTGGTGCGCTGGACTCCATCGGAAAGTCAGGCCCCAAGCACCCACCGACTTCAGGTTTCAGTGAGCGACGGAATTATCTCCGTCACGAATGCGTTCGCGGTGGTGGTCCGAGAAGTGAATCAGGCCCCCGCTTGGAATGGGGAATCCACGTTGACGGTGAACGAGGGTGAATTGCTGGAGCATTCGCTGGTGGCCGTCGATGGGGATATTCCGGCTCAATCGTTGGCTTACTCGTTGGTGAGCGGCCCTGCAGGACTGAGTGTTTCGCCAGTTGGGTTGCTTCAATGGCGACCGACTGAAGCACAAGGGCCATCCACCCATGGGGTTCGAATCACCGTGAGCGATGGTGTTGAGACCGTGGCTCGGGACTACGCCGTCGTGGTTCGAGAGACCAATCAATCACCGGTTTGGGAAGCTGATCCAGCACGTGTGGCTGCAGAGGAGAGTTTGTACGAGTTTCGTTTGGCGGCCAGCGATGCGGATATTCCGGCGCAGGTGCTCACCTACCGACTGCTGTCGGGACCGACTGGCCTGACCGTGGCATCGGATGGTTGGGTGCGGTGGGTGCCTACGGAGGTGCAGGGCCCCAGCACCAATCAGGTTGAGGTGGCCGTGTCGGATGGGTTTATTTCGGTGACCAACCGGGTTGAACTGCGGATCCAAGAGGTCAACGTGAACCCAGCATGGGTTGGAGAAACCGTATGGACGGCCAGCGAAGGACAGACGCTTTCGGTGAAGCTTCCAGTGGTGGATGCGGATGTGCCTCAGCAATCCCTGAGTTTTGTTTTGGAGTCTGGACCTGATGGGTTGCAGTTGAGCGCGGATGGGTTTTTGGCGTGGACGCCCACCGAGATTCAGGGGCAATCCACCAACCGGGTTCGCGTCCGTGTTTCCGATGGGGTTGCCAATGTGTCGTTGGAATTCAGCATCGTGGTGAACGAAGTGAATCAGGCCCCGGTTTGGACCACTGTCGTGGCCACACGCCGTGTCAACGAGGGAGCCTTGCTGTCCTTTCCGGTGGTGGCCACGGATGCTGATGTGCCAGCTCAGCCGCTCACCTACCGCTTGGTGAGTTCGCCCTGGGGAATGACGCTCAGCACGAATGGGGTTGTCTCTTGGCGGCCCACGGAGATTCAGGGGCCCAGCACCAACCGGGTGAGAATCGCCGTGAGCGATGGTATCGCATCGGTGCCGCTGGAGTTTGATGTCATCGTGCGCGATGCCATCACTGGGTCACCCGGTCCGACCTTGGGATTGTCGGCTCGCGTTGACGGTTCCTGGACCTTGCGCGTCGCCGGAATCGGGGGTGGGCGATATCAAGTGGAGCAGCGGACCCAACTCAGTGGCACCTGGTCTCCCGTGCCCGGTGTTCCAGAAGTGCTAACCGAAGGGACGACAGTGCCGACCTCGATTGTTCTGCCTGCCAATGCCTTTCCCGGTTTGTTCATTCGCCTCCGCAAGCTGGATTGAGCGATGCGGGGATGAGGCGGAGCGATGATTCTTGGGACTCCCGGCGGTCGGGCGTCGCCGCCAATCAGTCCACGTAGACCAGTACGGTGGAAGACAACTTTTGGATGCGGTGGTGGTTCTCGATGGCCTGGACTTGAGCATCGGTCAGAACCTGACCTTCCGGTACCAGCAGCATTCCGCCCGAGGTTTTCACTCCGGCGGCCACCGTCATTCCGGGCTTCAGTTCAGACAGGGATACCTCCAGTTCTTGGCGGGGTAAGGAGGCTTGAGGCAAGGCGCGAAGCAGCAATTGGACAGCCTCCGGATCGAAGCGCCAGCCACTGCCTAGAGTCAGGGTTTCCACAGCCGCTGCATGAGGCGCTTTCTTTTCTGCGTAGGCCACGGCCACGGCGAGCACCCGGGAGAGCCAGGGGATCTCCTTGCCAGCCAGGCGGTCTGGATATCCTCGCCCGTCGAACTGCTCATGATGACCTCGGATAACCCGGCCGACGTGCTTCAAGTTGGCAGCAAAATCGACCAATTCCTCACCCAGGATCGGGTGTTGTTCAATCAAGGATCGCTCAGCTGGAGTGATGGTCTCGGGTTGTTGGAGCCATTTCCGGATGAGGCCCCGCGGTGTGCCTACGAGTCCGATGTCGTGGAGCCAAGCGGCCAGTTCGAGGGTCTGACGGTCGGTCTCCGAGAGTTTCAGGATGTCGGCCATCGCTCGACAAAGACCGAACACCCGTCGGGCCTGAGTGCCCAACGTGGGGTAAAAGGATTGGAGGACCTTGAGGCAAAGTTGGACGGAATGGTGCAGGTTGAGTTGCAGCACCTGATTCATTTCGGAGAGCCGCTGCCGGTGGTCGGCCTCGGCCGAGACACGGGTTTCGAGAGCCTTGTTGAGCGATACGAGTTGCTCATTCATGGCCAGCGTCGTGGCCTGCAAGACCGTGTTGCGGACGATCAGGTCGTGGCGCTGGATTGCATTGCGCACGGTGGCCAGAAGTTCCTCGCGGATCCACGGCTTGACGACGAATCGGTAGATTTCGCCCTTGTTGATGGCCTCGATGACGGTGTCGAGGCTGAGGACTGCGGTGATGAGGATGCGGGTCGCATCGGGCTGGAGTTGTTTGGCCTGAGCCAGGAAATCCAGACCGGTCATTCCCGGCATCTGGTAGTCGGAAATGATCACCGAAAACGCCTCCTTCTGGAGGATTTCGAGTCCTTCCTCGGGTGAGGAGCAGGCGGTGACTCCGTAGCGCTCGCGGCGCAAGGTTTCCCTTAAGGCGATGCGCACGATCTCTTCGTCATCGACGACGAGGATTCGTTTGAGAGAGGGCTCAAATCGCGCGTCAGGTGAGTTCATCGGCTGGTGTGTGTGTCGAACAATTCATCGATTTGCCGCTGGAACTCCGTTTCCTGTAGGTCGGATGGCAGCGTGAGCGAGGCGTCTCTGAGCCAAGTACTGTGCACTTCATCTTCATTCTTGCCGATGATTTGCAGGATGGATTTGACCGGCGGTTTGCGGTGGCGGACTTCGCGGAGCAAATGGCCGATCCGATCTGAAGTGTCGGCAGCCACTTGCACCAAGACTGCGTCGAATTCGTAATCGAGTGAATCCAACACCTCAAGAGCCCGATCTTCCTGGCTTTCGGCGACGACGAAGAATCCGCCTCGCCGCAGCGAATCGACGGTCGTGTCCAGCGACCGGCCCGCCGCTCCCACCACAAGCAAGGTGCGCCGCCGCCGCTCTTCGCCCTCCTGGACACGGTCTTGTTCAGTGAAGTCAGCCACCGGTAGCCACAATCGGAAGGTGGTGCCCTGACCCTCGACCGATTCCACCGAGATGGCTCCGTGGTGTTTTTCGACAAAGAGACGCGCGTTGTAGAGGCCCAGACCGGAGCCCTTGTTCACTGGTTTGGTCGTGAAGAACGGGTCGAAGATGGTGCCGAGATGGCGTTCCGGAATACCGATGCCGTTGTCGCGGATGGCAACGCAAACAGCCGGCAGTCGGGGGAAGGTTCCCTGCACATGGGCCAGGGTTTCGGCCTCAGTGACATGATGGGTGGAACACCAGAGGTGGCCATTGTGGGGCATGGCGTCCGCCGCGTTCATGACGAGATTCAGGAACACCTGCCGCAGTTCCACGCAGTCGACATAAATCGGCAGTGGCGAGGCCACCGTCTTTGATTCGAATCGGATGCGGCGAGGCAGGATCTTGCGCACCAGTTCCGACAAATCTCCCACCTGGTCGTTGAGGTCGGAGTAGCCGAATTCACCGATTCGCCCCTGATGCAGGCTCAATACCCGTCGGACCAACGCGCTGGCCTGCATGGCGTTGCGCTTGATCAGGTCGAGGCTTTCCCGGAGGGGTTCGTCGGAGCCTTCTGCGGGTTCCAGGGTTTCGGCGAGCGCATGGATGCCGGCCAGAATGTTTCCGAAATCATGGGCCATGCCCATGGTCAGTGTCGCCAAGGTATCTCGCCAGGCAGCCGAACTGAGTCGGCGTTCGGCGATGGTTTGTCGGGAGACGTCGAGCCAAGTGCCTTCGAAGCCCAGCAGGAGACCGCTTTCGGTGCGCAGAGCCTGGCGTCGCTCCAGGATGTAAGCGACACGGCCAGTTCGGGCGTGGCGGACCCGGAAGTGCGTGCTCAGCCCCACATCGCTGCGGATCGCGCGTCGGATGTGGCTTTGCACCTCTTGCATGTCAGCTTCGTGGATGACATTCCAGAAGACCTCGGATTGCTGCAGGAATTCCGAAATGGGGACACCTGTCAGTTCTTCCAGACGCGGGCTGGCGTAGTGGAAGGACATGTCGCTCCGCTGGTTGAAAATGACCCCGGGCCAGCGTCGCATGAGATTATCCACCTGCGCCTCAGCCTGCAGCAATCGGAGGCGAAGACGTTGGTTGGCTTCGCCGCCGCGTCCTTCGGAAGGCCAGGATTCCTCCTCCAGTCGGGGGCGGGGAGGCACCGTGGATTCAATGTGGGCAAAAAGTCCGCCGGGACCTCGGCCTCCGGTGACCCGAATCCATCCGTCGGGCTGGTCGGGATTGCCTGGAAGGTCTTGGGTTCGGAATTCGGATTCCGATGCCACCCAAGCTTGGATTCCCAGTTCCCATTCCGGACGCCGGTGAGTTAAAACGGCTACCCAGGCGCGACCGATCAAACCCGTTGGAGTTTCTTCCAGCCATTCGGCCAACGGCTCATTCACCGAGAGGATTCGCCCCTCCGGATCCAGCACAGCCAACCCCCCAGTCAACCAGCCTAAGCCGGGACGGGGAGCCACTGTTTCTGTGGGCAAATATTCCATCTGGGAAGCAATCGGTACGACCAATAGCGAGATTAATGGGATGTTTGCCGATTGTCAGTCATGGAGATTGGTTGGGAAAGTTGCCGGGCAAGGCCATCGGGGAAACTCCCAGCGCAACTTTCCGGGAAGGTTGGTTTTGACTCAAAGAAGAGCACTCATGGATTATCCGCTGAACCAAGACTGGCTAGAAGAGGTAGCCCAGCGCCGTTTAACGGCTGCTGAGGCTGCTCGATGGCGTCGGGAGTTGGTAGAGCGCCCGGCCGAGGCTCGGCGTCTGGAAGAAGAGTTGGCCTTGAACGGCCTTCTGGATTCGTTGCCCCGGCCATCGGCTTCCAGCAATTTCACCGCTCGGATCCTCTCCGAAATTCAGGAATTACCGGAGCAGGAATCAGGGATTACCCGATGGTGGGCTTGGTGTGTTTCCCGAGCCCAGAATGGGGCTGGGTTCTGGTCCGGGGCTCGGTTTTGGTCCGAGAAGATTTGTCGGGTCTGGGTCCAATCCATCCCCATTGTCGTCGCCATTGTCGTCGCCGTTGTCTGCGTGGCCATTCCGCTCAATTGGGGGTGGCAACGGGTGCAAATCCATCGCCATGGGGCCATGGCCCGAACCGCAGCCGAACTCTCGGTGGCGGCCGCGATGCCAGGGGTTGCCGTTCTTCAGGATTTCGAAGCCGTCCAACTGCTGGAGACTCGGTCAGCTCCCGACGATGTGACCCTGCTGCAGGCCTTGAGCGAGGAAGCTCCATGAAATTGGCTGAAGCCCTCCCTGTTTTCGGCTCAGTGCGTTCCCTGGGATCGATTGCGTGGTTTCGTTGGTCCCGTTCAGGCCGAAATACCCTTCAGTTGGCAGGTTTTGCTGGGATGCTGGCGGCAGCCTGCTGGTCCGGCTCATTGCCGGTTCTGGCTCAGGTTTTAGAACCCACGGTCAGCCCGCTGCCGGCCCGTCGTTCGCCACCGATGCCTACAGCTCGATCGGGTCCGCCATTGCCCGAGCAAGCCACGCTTCCCCCGGTGCCCAAAGTCCGAACTGCCACCGATCGCTTCCGTGAGCTCCTGGCAGCCAATCCGGAACAACGCGAGGCCGTGTTGGCGCGAAAGACTCCGGCCGCTCGAGCATTGATCGAGGCCAAACTCCGCGAGTTCGGGACCCTTCGCCCGGACGAACGCGAGATTCGCCTTCGTTTAGCCCAGTTTCAGGATGCTCTGCGTTCACTCCTTCCGCTGTCACCCGCCGATCGAGGCCCTTTGATGGCCTCGGTGCCGGACGAAGATCTTCCTTGGATCGAAGAACGGCTGGCTGCCTGGGATTTGTTGCCGGAGGCCGAACGGCGGGATGTCCTTGAGAGCGAGCGGCGCTTGTCTTGGTTTGTGCGCCAGGCGGAAGTTCACCCGGATCGGCAGCATGTCGAAGCCTACGTGGCCGCGCTGCCGCCGGCTGCTCAGCAGGCAGCCCGTGAGCAAATGGAACGGTGGTTGGCACTGCCCGTGTCTGAACGCAGTCGCAAGGCGGCGGCTTTTTCGCGGTTCTTCGATCTCACCGCTGCTGAGCGTCAAGCTGCCTTGGGAACCCTTTCCCAGACCGAGCGACAGCAAATGGAACGGGCTTTGAGCGATTTTGCAGCGCTGACGCCCGAGGCCCGCGAGCGGTGTGTGCAGGGTTTTCAGAAATTCGAGGCCTTGAGCGCGTCCGAGCGGGAACAATTCCTGCGAAGGGCTGAGCGGTGGAAAGCCATGAGCCCCAATGACCGTGCGGCCTGGCGTCGGTTGGTTGAGAAAGCCCTCCGACCGCTTCGCAAGCCTCCGTTTCCGGCCGATGACATGATGCTGGCGGCCCCTCACCGTTGAAATGGGCGGGCGTCGCTCGTTTCTGTCATGGCTTCCATCCTTTGAGTGGGGTGGAACTGCTTGAGGACATCTGGTCGGTGAACGAGCTCCCGAGTTTACGAGTTTACGATTCAATGCCGCAATTGGATTGCGGTTTTGGTCGGACTGGAGTCGGGTTGACCACCATGGACGATGCGCCTCCATCCTCCGATTCGAAGCCTCCATTCCTTTCAGGACATTCCGGGGATCACCGTCCCCCGGTGATGACCATGCCTCCCCCCAAGAAGAAGGGGTTGTGGGGTCCGATTGCCTTGGCGGTAGCGGCCGTGGTCAAGTTTGGGTCCAAGCTGCTGCTGCTCATGCCCTTCTTGAAGTTCCTCCCGGCCTTTCTCAAGACCGGTGGAACGATGATCTTGAGTGTGGGTGCCTATGCCCTTTTGTGGGGTTGGAAGTTCGCGCTGGGCTTCGTAGTCCTCATCTTCGTCCATGAATTGGGGCATTTGGTGGCGGCTCGCAGTCAGGGACTTCGGGTCGGTGCGCCGGTATTCATCCCGTTCATGGGCGCCTTCATTGCGCTCAAGGATGCCCCTCGCAATGCTTGGATCGAAGCGGTGGTGGGCATTGGTGGGCCCATTTTTGGCACCATTGGTGCCAGTGTCTGTTTCTTGATTCATGTGGCGACCGGCGATCCCTTCTGGTCGGCCTTGGCCTACTCGGGCTTCATGCTCAATCTCTTCAATCTGGCACCGGTCGGTTTCTTGGACGGGGGGCGGATCGTCACGGCTTTGTCGCCTTGGCTATGGGTGGTGGGCTATTGCCTGATGATCGCCTATCTGGTCTATGAGGCGATGACTCGCAAATGGATCAGCCCCCTCCTCATCATGATTTTGATCATGGGTCTTCCGCGGTTGATCTCACTCTTCCGGGCGCGGGATGACGAGTCGCGCCGTTTCTTTGAGATTGAGCCTCGGCAACGCTGGACGGTGGGTATCGCCTACTTCGGGTTGATCGCGCTGTTGGCGTTGGGAATGACTCTGAGCCATGTGCGTTCCTGATCCCTCCGAGGGCGGACATACCTGGCAAAAACTACCAGTGACCCGGGGTTGTTTCGTTTGTGGGATCAACAATCCCAATGGTCTTCAACTCACCTTGCTCAGCGACGGGCGCACCGTGGAGGTGCCGGTGCAATTCCGCAGCGAACACTGCGGGTTCACGGGGGTTGTTCACGGCGGGTTGCTGACCACGGTCTTGGACGAGGTGATGGCCTGGGTGATTGGCGTGAATACCCGGTCTTTCGCCTTTGCGGCCGAGTTGAACGTGCGATTCAGCCGCTCGGTGGCTCCGGGGGTTCCCATGAAGGTTCGGGCGGAACTCACGGCCAATCGTCGCGGCCGAATCTTCCTGACACGCGGTGAAGTCTTGGGTCCGGACGGCGTGCTCTACGCCGAGGCCACCGGCAAGTTCCTGCCCATTCCTGAACAACAGCAGAGGGCGATGTTGGCCGATTTCGCGGTGGACCCATCGCCGTGGATCCAAAAACCCACGGGAGAAGGCGAATCCGCCTGATCCGGTTTCAGGCGCAGGACGGTCGTTGGTTAGCCGCGACAACGGGCGATGAGAGACGGGAGTAGTCGTTCGACTTGGGCCACTTCGTTTTCCGTGCTTTCTCGGCCAAGCGAGAAGCGAACCAAGGCCTTGGCACGAGATTCCGGCACGCCCATGGCTCGGAGCACATGACTTGGTTCGACCGAACCGGCCGTGCAAGCCGAACCGCTCGAGGCGCAAACGCCCTCCAGGTCGAGGTTGGCCAAGAGTGAAATGCTGTCGGTTCCCTCGACGGAAAAAGCCAAGGTGTTGGACAGTCGATTCTCCGGACATCCGTGGCGTTCGACCCCGGGAAGGGACGTCACTGCTCGTGCCAGACGCTCGGTCCACTCCCGCAATGGATCGGCCGGGAAAACGGGCTGGGGAACAAAGCATTCAAAGGCGGTCACCAAACCGGCCACAGCAGCCAGATTTTCGGTGCCACCCCGACGCTCGTTTTCTTGGGCACCCCCATGCTGGGTGGGGTGGGGGAGCAGAGGAGAACGAATGAAGAGCGCGCCGGCCCCTTTGGGTCCGTGGAATTTGTGGGCGCAAACCGAAACCAGATCCGCTTCGAACTGGTGGATGCTCTCGAAGGGCAGTTTTCCGAAGGATTGGACTGCGTCGGTGTGGAAGGTGACGCCCTGTTGACGGCAGAGTCGTCCAATCTCGGCCACCGGTTGGATCGTTCCGGTTTCATTGTTGGCGGTCATGACCGACACCAACGCGGTGTCGGGTCGCAGTGCGGCGGCGACCGTTTCAGTGGACACTCGGCCGTGGTGATCGACCGGCAATAGTGTGAGGGTGAACCCCTCCTGAGACTCGAGGTATTTGAAGGCGTGGAGCACCGCGTGGTGTTCCACCGGTGACGCCACCAGATGGCATCGGCCTTGGGACTTGCCGAGCCTAGCGGCTCCCAATACGGCCAAGTTGTTCGATTCGGTTCCGCCGCTGGTGAAGATCACCTCACTGGGTTTGCACCGCCAGGCTCCTGCCAATCGGTAGCGAAATTCATCGAGGGCCGCCCGCGCCCGGCGTCCGATCGAGTGGACGCTGGAGGGGTTGCCCCAGAGTTGATCGCTGAACGGCTCCATCGCCTGCCGGACGCGAGGGTCCGGAGGCGTGGTGGCGTTGTAGTCCCAGTAGATGGGATTCACTCAGGCTGGGTGGGCTTTCGGTGCAAACAGGCCTGTGACTCAGAAGGTGCGGATCTTGATGTTGCGGAACCAGACGTCGTCACCGTGGTCCTGCAGGCAGATGTGGCCGGAAGCATTCTTCGCGAAGCCGGGCATGCCCTTGAACTTGGATTCTGAGATCAGCTTCTGCGTCTCGGAGCCACCCCATTGGTATTCAACGACCTTCTTCTTGTTGAGCCAGTGCTCGGCTTGGTTGCCCTTGATCACGATGCGGGCCTTGTTCCATTCGCCGACGGGCTTGAGCGCCTTCTCGGCATTGCAGGCGATGAGGGCGTACAGCGCGGCGGCGCTGGTCTTGGGGTTCTTGCCGTCTCCGTGCTTGGAGTCATCGAGTACCTGATACTCTGGCCCGGTTTCGTAGGAGGCGTTGTGGTCTTCGGTGACCCGATAGATCACGCCGCTGTTGGCCCCGGGTGCGACCTTCCATTCAAAGCGCAGTTCAAAATCGCTGAACTTGTCGACGGTGATGAGGTCGCCGCCGCCTTCTCCGGAGACATGGCGGAGAGTGCCGTCCTCCACGCGCCAACCCTTGGTCGGGAAAGCGGTCGCCTTGTAGCCGCGCCACTGGGAGGTGTCCTTGCCGTCGAAGAGTTGCTTCCACGAATCCGTTTTGGATTCCTTGGCCTTCTTTTCGGCGGCCAGAGCGGGGGAGATGAAGAGTGTGGTCGCCAAGGCGGCGGACAGCACGGAGAAGATCACGCGTTTCATGGTTTGCTGGAGTTCAACGGTGCGTTGCCGAAGACCGGCCGGCAAGCGTCGTTGCGTCGGGAGAGGTCGCGATTGGGGTGGGTTTCATAGAGCACTCCCTCGCGGTTTTGGGAGTGTTGGTTGGGTTGGGAGAGGTTTGAGGTGGCTATGGCGTGCAAAAGGGGCGTCAGAAGGGGTGTCCGAAGCGGCCGAATGGGGGATTCCTGTGTTTCCTGACTGGAGCCGGAATCTTCTTCAGCCTGTCCCCATGATCATGGCCGATGTCGTGCGCGGGAGCCGGATTGGGACCGGTTAGGAGTGGCGGGTGCATGGGATATCCGTAGCCCCAGGCTGGCGGTTCAAATCCCATTGGACCGGCTTGGGTGCTCGGGGCACTGTGTCGTCGTTGTGAACACCCCCGTCGCTTTCTCGTCGTTGGTTCGGAGCCTCGTGTTGGTGGGGGCGCTTTGGATCGGCGGGGTCGCCTGTGGGGCGTCATTGACGAATGCCGTGCGCCGGGATCATTGGGCTTGGAAGTCCCCGGTGCGGCCCGAATCGCCCCGCGTGCGCCGCACGGACTGGGTTCGGACTCCCATTGATCGGTTCATTCTGGCCCGCCTTGAAGCTGAAGGTCTCAAGCCTTCGCCGGAGGCCGACCGCATTACCTCGTTGCGCCGTCTCCACCTAGACCTGACCGGTCTCCCGCCGACCCCGGCCGAAGTGGATCGATTCCTCGCTGACAAGGCTCCCGATGCCTGGGATCGCGCCGTGTCGGGTCTGCTCGCCTCTCCCCATCACGGCGAACGCTGGGGCCGGCACTGGTTGGATGCGGCCCGGTACGCCGACTCCGACGGGTTCGAGAAGGACAAGCCGCGGTTCGTCTGGGCCTACCGGGACTGGGTGGTGGATGCCCTCAACCGCGACCTGCCGTACAATCAATTCCTCATCGAGCAAATCGCCGGAGATCAATTGCCCCAGGCCACCGACTCACAGCGTGTGGCAACCGGATTCCTGCGCAACGCGATGCTCAACGAGGAAGGTGGAGCTGACCCGGAACAGTTCCGCATCGACGGCTTGATCGACCGTATGGACTGCATCGGCAAGGCGGTGTTGGGTATTACTATCCAGTGCGCCCAGTGCCATGATCACAAATACGACCCCATCTCACAGGAGGAGTACTACCGGCTCTTCGCCTTCCTGAACAATGACCACGAATCGTCGATGGTGGCCTACAGCCCCTCCGAGCAGCGCCTGCGCGATCAGTTGGCCCGGCAAATCCGCGAGGAGGAGGAAAAGCTCCGTCACATCACTCCGGATTGGCAGGCTCGCATGGCGGCTTGGGAGGCCTCGGTGCGCGGCGACCAGCCTGAATGGACGGTCGTGCGCTGCGAGCATGTCGGAGAACAGGGGGAGCGATTCTACCAATATGAAGACGGTTCGATCCGTGCCGCCAGTTACGCTCCCACTCAGTGGGCCCCGCACTTCCGGGGCACGAACTCACTCACCTCCATCGCCTCGTTTCGTTTCGAGCAATTGACCGATCCCAACTTGCCTTGTCAGGGGCCCGGTCGATCTATCCGCGGCATGGCGGCACTCAGCGAGTTCAAGGTGACTGCCACGGATCGGGAAAACCCGACCAACAAGGTCTCGGTGAAATTCGTTCAGGCGACCGCCGATTTCGCGAATGCGGAGAAACCGTTGGAGGCCGAGTTCGACGACCCGTCCGGCAAGAAGCGAACCTATGGGCCGGTGGCTCACGCCATTGATGGCAAGACGGAGACGGCCTGGGGCATTGATGCCGGCCCCGGTCGGCGGAACCAATCCCGCAAGGCGGTCTTTGTGGCCGAAAAGCCGGTGACCTTTCCGAAGGGGGCGATCCTGGAGTTCGAGCTTCACCAGGAACACGGTGGTTGGAACTCCGACGACTTGCAGACCCACAATCTCGGGCGGTTCCGTCTCTCGGTCAGCCCGGCTACGAACGCCGTGGCGGATCCGTTGCCCGCAGCGGTGCGTGAGATCGTGATGAAGGTCCCGATGGATCGACGGACTCCGGCCCAGAATGCGGCGGTGTTCTCTTATTGGCGCACCACCCAGACAAACGTTGCCGAGGTGAATTCCCGGATCGAGGCGTTGTGGAAGCAATGGCCAGAGGGCGCTCCGGCGCTGGTCTTCGCTGCGCGACAAGGGCAGGGCCCGGGCGAAAGCCGCATGGCCACTCGCCTGTTCCGGCGGGGGGACTGGTTGAAACCCGATCGCGAAGTGACTCATGGAACTCCAGCGTTCCTGCCGCCGTTGCCTGCGGGTGCGGATGATTCCCGCCTGACGCTCGCCCGTTGGTTGGTGGATCCGCGCTCTCCCACCACCGCGCGGGTGGCGGTCAATCGTGTGTGGCAACAGTACTTCGGAGTGGGTTTGGTGGAGACCGTTGAAGACCTCGGGACGCAGTCGCCCCCGGCTTCCCACCAGGCATTGCTCGATTGGTTGGCCGTTGAGTTCATGCAGCCCTCCGAACCGGGCGTGGCTCCGTGGTCCCTCAAGCATTTGCACCGTCTCATCGTGGGTTCGGCGACGTACCGTCAAGCCAGTCGGGTGAACCCAGTCTTGCTCGAGCGCGATCCCAACAACCGTCTCTTGGCCAGGGGTCCGCGGTTTCGGGTCGAGGGTGAGATCGTTCGGGACATCGCGTTGTCCGTGTCCGGGTTGATCAATCCCGCACTCGGAGGGCGAGCGGTGTATCCTCCGGCCCCTGAGTTCTTGTTCCAGCCGCCGGCGAGCTATGGACCCAAGACCTGGATCGAGGAGAAGGGGCCTGAGCGGTACCGACGATCCTTGTACACCTTCCGCTTCCGCAGCATCCCGTATCCGGTGCTGCAGGCCTTCGACACGCCCAACGGCGATGCCTCGTGTGTGCGTCGTCTGCGCTCCAATACTCCATTGCAGGCGCTCACTTCGCTCAATGAACCGCAGTTCGTGGAAGCCGCCCAGGCCTTGGCGCGGAAGTCGGTGAATGAAGGCGGAAAGACCGATGAGCAGCGGATTGCCTTTGCGTTCCGGCAGGTGTTGAGCCGGTCGCCGCAACCAGAGGAGTTGCGGGCGCTCAGGCGTCTCCTGACGCAGCAGCGGGCGCGCATTGCCGAGGGTTGGCTGAATGCGGCTGAGATGGCTGTGGGTCGATCCGAACCGGTGACCGGGCTCCCTGCGGGTGTCACGCCGGCAACCCTCGCTGCCCACGCCGCTGTGGCCCGGGCCCTTTTGAATCTCGACGAAACCTTCACCAAGGAGTGAACCCCATGAACCCTCAATCCATTCTTCAACAGGCGTTGTCCCAGCATCAGGCACACCTCACCCGGCGGTGGTTCTTCCGGGATTGCGGTGTGGGCTTGGGCATGGCGGCCCTGCATGCACTCCTGGGGGATTCGGCTCAGGCCGGCCCAGCCCGATCGGGAGTGTCCGTTTCGGGTCCGTTGGCCGCCAAATCTTCGCCGTTCCCGGCCAAGGCCAAGCGGGTCATCTATCTCTTTCAGGCCGGGGCTCCGAGCCACTTGGAGCTCTTCGATCACAAGCCGGAGTTGACGAAGTGGAATGGAAAACTTCCCCCGGCCGAACTGCTCAAGGGGTATCGGTCGGCCTTCATCAACCCGGATGCCAAATTGCTGGGGCCCAAGTTCAAGTTCGCCCGTCACGGCCAGTCGGGTCAGGAAATCTCCGAGCTCATGCCTCACTTGGCTCGGGTAGCCGATGACATCGCCATCGTGCGATCGATGCACACCGACGCCTTCAATCACGCGCCGGCGCAAATCTTCATGAACACGGGTTCCCAGCAATTCGGTCGACCGAGCCTGGGTGCCTGGACGACCTACGGTCTGGGCAGCGAGAGCAGCAATTTGCCGGCTTATGTCGTCTTCTCCACTGGCAGCAAGGGGAGCAGCGGTGGCGCCTCCAACTGGGGTGCGGGTTTCTTGCCCAGCGTCTACAACGGGGTCCTTTTTCGCAGTGGGAGTGATCCGGTTCTGTACCTCTCCAATCCCAAGGGCGTGGACAGCACTTCCCAGCGGCAAACCTTGGATGCCATCCAAGAACTCAACCGCCAGCGTTTGGGTCGCGTGGGCGACCCCGAGATCGCGACTCGGATCAACTCCTTCGAGATGGCTTACCAGATGCAGTCGAGTGCGCCCGAACTCATGGACATCCGTCAGGAGCCTCAGCACATCTTGGATCTCTATGGAGCCACGCCCGGCAAGACCACCTACGCCACGGCCTGCCTTCTGGCTCGCCGCCTGGTCGAACGGGGTACTCGGTTTGTGCAGATCTTCCATGAGGCTTGGGACCAGCACGGAAATTTATCGGGCGATCTGAAGCGCAACTGTGCCGACACCGACCGGGCCAACGCCGCATTAATCCAGGACCTGAAGGCCCGGGGTTTGCTGGACGACACCTTGGTGATCTGGGGCGGCGAATTTGGTCGGACACCGATGGTGCAAGGCGGCGATGACGGTCGTGACCATCATCCGAATTGTTTCTCCATGTGGATGGCTGGCGGCGGGGTTCGTCCCGGCATCACACTGGGGCAGTCCGATGACTTCGGCTTCAATGCAACCGTGGACAAGGTGCATGTCCATGACTTGCACGCCACGGTATTGCGGCTTCTGGGCTTCGACCATGAGAAGCTGACTTACCGTTTTCAGGGGCGTGATTTCCGACTCACCGATGTGTTCGGCGAGGTGGTTCACAAGCTCATGGCTTGAGGCCCGCAATGCATGGGGCGCTACGCGGGATGGGACCTGCGCCCGCAGGGAAGCTCTGGCGAGGTTCAGCATTCGCGCTGGGCGCGAGGGGTGAGAATGATTGCTTCCAAAGCGGGCTTCGGGCCCATCCCGCTCCGCTGGAGTACTTTTGGTTGAGTGTGGGACCTGCGCCCGCTGGGAAGCTTTGGTGAGGTTCAGCATTCGCGCTGGGCGCGAGGGGTGGGGGTGATCGCTTCCAAAGCGGGCTTCGGACCCATCCCGCTCCGCTGGAGTACTTTGAGTTGAGGATGTGGCCTGCGCCCGGCAGATTTTGAACGATGCCAGTGGACGTCAATGGTCTCTGGTGGTGAACACGGGTTTTGGGTAGGGCAAAAAACCAGTTCCCAGCCGTAACGCACTTTCCTAGTGTGTCGCCTCATTCGGTTCTCCCGAACCGGCCTGCAACACATTTAGACTTATGCCATTGACCCACACGCGCGACTTGTTCGCGAAGGCCTTGAAGGGCAAATACGCCCTCGGTGCTTTCAACGTGAACAACATGGAGCTGCTCCAGGCCATCATCGAGGCTTGCGAGGAAGAAAAGGCCCCAGTGATGCTGCAAATCTCCAAAGGCGCCCGCGATTACGCCCATCCGGTGTACCTCAAGGGACTGATCGACTCCGCGGTCAAGCTGTCCACCATCCCCATCGCTGTTCACCTGGACCACGGTGACAGCTTCGAGTTGTGCAAGCAGTGCATCGACGAGGGCTTCACCAGCGTGATGATCGATGCTTCGCACGATCCCTTCGACAAGAACGTCGAGATCTGCGCCAAGGTCGTCGAGTACGCTCACAAGCATAACTGCGTCGTCGAAGGCGAACTCGGCATGCTCGTCGGCGCCCAGCACGACGACGGCGAAGAAGGCGGCAGCTACTCCAAGGGCGGGGCCTACACCCACCCGGACGAAGCCGTCCAGTTCGTCAAGCAGTCCGGCGTGGACTCCCTGGCCGTCGCCATCGGCAACAGCCACGGCGCCTACAAGTTCAAGGGCGAGCAGCATCTCGATCTCGAGCGTCTCAAGGCCATCAAGAAGGCGTTGCTCGAAGCCGGCATGGGTGACTACCCGCTGGTGTTGCACGGAGCCTCTTCGGTTCCCAAGGACTTGGCCCAGAAGATCAACAAGTACGGCGGCGACCTCGGCGAAGAGACGGCCGGCGTTTCCGAGGCCGACATCGAGGTGGCCCGCCGCGTGGGTTGCACCAAGGTCAACATTGACACCGACTTGCGCCTGGCCATGACCGCGGCGATCCGCGAGGTCTTGGTGACCAAGCCCAAGGAGTTCGATCCCCGTAAGTATCTCGCGCCGGCCCGCAAGGCGGTGAAGGAGCTCGTGCGCCACAAGTTGCGCAATGTCCTCTGCTGCGCAGGACACGCTTTTGACTGAGAAGAAGGTTCCCAGCAGGTGTTCTCGCCTTGAAGACGTAGAATCCTGAAACCGCAACGGCCCTCCGGATCCATCGATCCAGAGGGCCGTTTTCATTGCAGGAACGCGGGTTGCTCAGCGAGGCAACGATTCCAGGAATGCCACCAGGTCGCTCAATTGCTGCAAGGTCATGGTCTCATTGTAGTCCCCCATTCGTGAGAACTTCCCTTGGCTGACCAAATCTTTTTGGAAGCCGGGTTCAATCCGGTGCGAGGGGTTGATGATCGAGTTGACCAGTTCGATACGACTTGGCTTGCGCTGTTCGGCGCCGAGAATCACGGGCACTGCGGGTTGGGCATAGGGCGCCTCGAATTCTTTTTCATAGCCCTTCACGACGTGACATCCGTGGCACCACATCATGTTGAACGCTGCGCGACCGCGGTCCGCCTTGCCTTCGGGCAACTGGAGAGTCCAAGTGGATCCACTATCCGGCGCCAGCACGGTAGGGCGTGTGCCGGGTGGCCGGATTTGATCGGCCGACCACGTGGGTATCCCCACCGCGTCGCGAAGCACCAACGATCGTTCACCCATGCTGATCGTTCGGGCGATCACCACTGAACTGCCACCCATGGGAATCCGAGATCCTTCGATAGCCACCGGATCCTTGGGCTGGAGCTGCATTTCCTGACGTTCCAGATACCAGCGTGGCCCCAGGTGTACGGTCACCTTGTCCGACCCTGATTGAACGATGGCACGCAATCCGGGTGAGGCGCCGCCACCAGGCCGAAAGGACTCCAATCGAACGACCCAACCGCGCAGCGTGACCAATGAATTGGTGTCGAACTGTCTCACATACGGTGAAGTGGCGGACCACCCTCCGGTTCCTGGCCAGTGGAAACGGTCTTGGGCGGATCCTTGGCTGGTTCCCAGCAACAGACCCAATGCGCAGGTCAGGAGATGGCGTTTGAGGATGATGGCGTGAGAGATCTTCATGACGGAGAAGGGTTGGTTTTGGGGCGGATTGAGCCCTACCGCGATCGGTAGATCTTGGAAACGGGCCCGCCACACGTTCCTTGGTCTTCCTGACTCCTTCATTGTCACCCGTGTTAGAGCCTGTCTGAAAATGGGTAGGGGTTCTGTTTGGGAGGGAAGGGTTCGATTGGCAAGGCGCGAGGAGGGAGCAGACCCGCAGCGGTCTGTGACCGACAAGCAACGCCGCCAGCGGGCCCTTCCCTCCCAAACCCTCCGGGCGGCGGGGCTTTCCGGCTTGGACTGCGTTGGTTCGGGCGGAACAGACCGTAGAAGGTCTGCCCCGCCGCTCACCGCCTTGCCCAACCCAGAATTCCCCAGCCGCAGAACCCCTCCCCATTTTCAGACAGGCTCTTAGACATTTCCTGACGGCACGGCAAAAAACCTCCTTCGCCCCGCCGCCGAGTTTCGGCATCGTGCCCCAAGCCATGTCCTTGCAGGAACACCGTCAGGCCATCGATGCGTTGGACGCCGACATCGTGCGTCTGCTCAACGAGCGTACGCGTCACGTGCTGGAGATCGGGGCGATTAAGACCCGTCACGGCCAGGAAATCTATGCACCGCACCGGGAGCGGGCCGTGTTCCAGAAGGTCTTTCGCCACAATCAGGGACCGATCACCAACGAAGGACTTCGGGCCATCTACCGTGAGATCATGTCCTGCGCTCTATCCTTGGAGCGGAGCTTGACCATCGCCTATCTCGGGCCTGAAGCGACCTTCACTCATCAGGCGGCCCTGCGCCGCTTTGGTGCGTCGCTGGCCTATGCTCCGCAGAGAACCATTGCCGATGTGTTCAATGAGGTGTCCCGACAGCAGGCCGACTATGGTGTCGTGCCCGTTGAGAATTCCACCGAGGGCGTAGTGAC